>DAIAVG010000026.1 GCA_027445725.1 Acidithiobacillus sp. | reverse complement strand
CGGGAACTGGCGCCCTTGGGGCGGGCACCCATCAAGGGCTGGGTGCAGTGGGCCTTTTGGGGGCTGCGCGCCTATATCGTGGTCATGCTGGTATTGGTAACCATCGGTTTTACCCGCGGGATGCACTGAGGTGACGCTGACGCCATTGGCGGGCTTGGGGCAGACCAGCGCGGACCTGCTGCTGGCCTTCGTCCTGGGCGCGCTCATCGGCATCGAGCGGCAGTGGCGGCAGCGTACGGCGGGTTTGCGTACCAATACCCTGGTGGCGGTGGGGGCGGCGATCTTTGTCGATCTGGCCTTACGCATGGGCGGTGCGGTGGAGGCGACGCGGGTAGTGGCTTATGTGGTCTCGGGGGTGGGGTTTCTCGGCGCCGGGACCATCATGAAGGAAGGCGCCAACGTGCGCGGTCTCAATACGGCGGCTACCCTTTGGGGTTCGGCGGCGGTGGGGGCCTGTGCGGGGGCGGAGCAGTGGGCGCCGGCCTTGCTGGCGGCGGTCTTTGTGCTCAGTGCCAATACTTTGTTGCGGCCGGTGGTGAATCAGATCAATCGTCGGCCCCTGGATACGGGCGGTACGGAGTTGACGACCACGGTGTATCTGATCGTCGCCCGGGGGCAGGAGGGCGATCTGCGGGATGCGGTGACGGAGATCCTGGAAGAGGGCGGCTATCCTTTGCGGGAGATGCGGATGCATCCCTTTGGTCAGCGGGAGACGGAGATTGCTGCAACGCTCTTGGCCAGCAGTGTGGCTGAGGAAGAACTGGATCGGGTGGTGGAGCGCCTGGAGCATCTGGCGGAAGTGCATCAGGCCTTTTGGCACCAAAGTCCGGGCGGGTAAGATCGTAGAAGCGGCGATTGCGGACGACCGCCCAGAGGTTCAATGTCTGTGGAAGAGCTATGTGCAGCTTCCCTTGCCTTTGGGCAGTTGGAGAAAATCATGGTGTTGCCTAGGCAGGGGAGCTTCTCCCGGCAAGGGTGGTGAGCGACTTGAGGAAGGGGGTGGCATGGCGGCGCGGGCAGCAAGCCGGAGCCTTTGCGGCGGATGCAGGGCAGGGCGCTGGCCCTGTTGGCGCTGGCGGTGCTGCTGTTTGGCGTGGCCCTCTGGCACGGCCAGGAAGGCCCTTGGGCCTGGGTGGGGGCTTTTGCCGAGGCGGCCATTGTGGGCGCCTTGGCCGACTGGTTTGCCGTGGTGGCCCTTTCCATCATCCCCTTGGTCTGCCCATACCCCATGCCGCCATCATTCCCCGCAACAAGGTGCGCATTGCCGCCAAGCTGGCGGCCTTCGTGCGCGATCAGTTTTTGGAGACGGAGGCCATCGTCGGTCTGGTGCGCCGGCTGGATCCAGCGGGCACGGTGGCGGTCTGGCTGCAAAAAAAGGAGAATGCCGAACTGCTCGGGCGACACCTGCTGGTGGTGGTGCAGGATGCCCTGCATTTCGTGGACGATATCCGGGTGCGCGATGCGTTGCGGGAGACCTTGCGGCGGCAGTTGGGACAGATCAACCTGGCGCAGATGGCGGGCCAGATCCTCGATACCCTGACCCGGGAGCACCGTCATCAGGAACTCCTGGAGGACGGCATTCAGCGCCTCAGCCGCTGGCTGGATCAGGGCGAAACCCAGCAGGATATTGCGGAGACGCTCCGGGAGGTATTGAAAAGGGCCTATCCGACCCTTTTTGCGTGGATGGGTGCGGTGGTCGATCTAGCCGTCCTTTGCCAGAATCTGGCGGAGAATCTGGTCTCCGCCAGCAATAAGCTCTTGCAGGAGATTGCCGCTGATCCGGAGCGTCCGCGCCGTCAGGCCTTTGCTGCCTGGGTAGATGATTTTATCCAGCGGCTGAAACCGACCCCCGTTTCCAGGAGCGTGCCGAGCGCTGGAAAGGGGAGATTCTGGATCATCCCGCCCTGCACGATTATGTCAACGGCCTGTGGGCCGATTTGCAGAGCTGGTTGGCAGCGGATCTGGAGCGTCCCGATTCCCGGATCCATCAACGGCTGGTGGCCGGCGCCGGGGGTCTGGGCGCTTTCCTCGCCGAGCATGAGCTCCTGCGCGCCGCCATCAACGAACATCTGGAACAGGGGGTGCGACGCCTAGCCGAGCCGCTGCGCGACGGTGCGGCGCGGCACATTGCCGACACCATCCACGCCTGGCGGGACGAGGATCTGGTGCGGCAGATTGAATGGAGCGTGGGTACCGACCTGCAATACATCCGCATCAACGGCAGCCTCGTGGGTGGCCGATTAGACTGGGTATCCACGCCACAGTGCTGGCCGCGGCCTTTCTACGCTAGGCTGGATGATGGAGATGCGTTTTCTTTGTGACGAAATGCTGCATGGTCTCTGCCGCTGGCTGCGAGCGGCAGGCTATGATAGTCGCATCGCCGGGATGGGTACTGCGGATGCTGATCTGAACCGCGATCCTTCCTTTTCTGCATACGCCCGGTACTTGATGCGCGGATTGCTGACCTGCTTGCGGTGCTCTTCCGAAAGTCCGTCCAGCACGCTGTCCGGCAGGGGGAGAGGAGGGTGTTCCTGCAAAAACGTCTTCTGCGTCTCCAGCACCGAAGGCTGTGCATGTCCCCCAATGTCCTGAATCACATCCGGCTTTACAACCTGCACCGGAGCATCGTCCAGCCCCTCGCGTTCCACGGTTTCCTGCAACTTGGCAGCTTCCGTGGACGATATGCCGCGCGCGTTCCAGTAGCGCTCCTGTTCTTTCGCAATCTCGTCAAAGCGGTCCAGCGTTGCGTTTTGCTCCACCTGTTGCTGGACTTCCTGTGAAGGACCAAAGGAGAGTCCTTCCTGATCCAGTTCCAGTGCCGTCCAGCGATCCTGGTTCTCCATCAGGGCGCTTACCTGATTGGCTATGAATCCCTTGCTATACGGATTCTGCTCGATGGTTTGCAGTACCTCCTGATGCAAGGGATCATCCCGAGCTAGAGTCGCACTGGCGCTCATGTCCGCATGGAAGATGTGAAGCTCTTGGGTGGATGGGTCCTGCTGGATATCCACGGGTCCATAGGAAAATAACTTCGCCTGCTCTTGTGCCATGGCTTTTTGCTCCATTCTGTCGTTGTCTGAACTGACAAATTCCGTCACGCTTCGGAATACGCCGCCGCGGCACCGTTGGGGCTCACCACCGCCGACTGGTATTCCCGCACCGACACGCCAAACAACTCCGCCACTTCCGCATCTGGCAATTGCCAGGCGACCGCCACCTGCCCGCCAATGCGGGACAGATAGGCGAGCGCCTTGCGCACCACAGAGAGATCCACAGGATCATTCGAGAAGAGATAAATCACATTGGGAGACTGATCCCGGATCAGTGCCTCCAGCGCCAGTTGATAAGCCCCCAATCCTTGGGGGTCATCCACAGGTTGCATCTGCTCCGGGTGCCCGCCCAACCACAACTTGCGGGGTCCATCGCTCAGCGGGGATGCTGCGCGCTTACCCGAAAACCACGGATTCAACAACTGTCCAAACATACGTCCTCCCGTTACAGGGGGAGCCCAAGGGCTCTGCCTGCAATCTGTTTGCTGACCTCTTTTTTGAGGGCCTTGCCGGGGGTCTCGAAACCCAGTTCCTCCGCCCGCTCCAAAAGACGGTCCACCAGGCGCTGGGCAAGAAAGCGCTGGGTCGATCCTACGGGCAAACTCTGCGGGTCCGGAAACCCGCGAAGCTGCAGAAGAATCTTGCCCACCGCCAGGCGGTGAGATTCCTCACCGTGCTGACGTTCCTCTTCTGCCCAGTCAATCAACTCATCGACAACGCTCATCGCCCCTGCTCCAACGCCTTCTCTGCCGTCTTGGCAGGCGCCCGGTTCTGGCTCGGCGTATAGGGCGTCAACATCTTGGGATCAACACCAAGAGCCTCCTGAATCAGCTTGCCCTCGCGATGATTGGGGACGTTCTGCAATGCAGCGTTTTCCCGGAGGCGTCCCGGATGTTCGTGGATCGATTCGCCGAATCGGGATACGTTCACATCCACCTTCTCCAGACCGGATTGGGTGGGCTCCGACTTGGAGAGCAACACATCCAGAGGCTTCTCCCCCTCAAAGGTTGCCGTAGCCTCCAGACCTTTGTCCGTCTGCTCAAAAACCAATGGCACCTTCTCGTAGCCGCCGCTCTCCATATCCCGGCGTTGCATGCTGCCAACCAGCTTTCCCTCCTTTTCATACAGGCTCAGGTTGTGCCAGTTGCCATCGATGTCCTTGACGCCTGCCTCCAGGGCGGGGTACTGCTCCAGTTCAGCTTTCTGAGGGGCAATGCCCTGTTCAACGAAGCGCCCGTGCAGGCTGTCGGCCACACCCTTGAAATGCTGTTCGCGCGTGGCCTTGGCGACCTGCTTCAGGGTCTTGTCAGGCATGTTGACCGCCTTCAAAGGCTCCTGCGCAGCCTGAATTTTCTCCTTCACCACCTTAAAATGGTCGGGCGCTGCAGGAATTTCCTGACCCTCGGCATCCTTCATCGTGGCGACATGATCCATGAAGGTGCGCCCATCCCGTTCCTTGGGCGTTGCAAAGCCGCCAATAGTGACCTCCTGCCCTGCGTGTTCCCTGGAAGCCGTATCCAGCTTGGTAATCAGACGCTGGGCAAATTCCGAATCCATGTCCGCAGACAAGGTGGTTTTGCCGCCGTCGTTCTCCAGAGTCACCCGCAGCTTGCCAAATGTTTCGCCGTTGGCGTGGGTTTCCGCCGTCTGCACATCCACCAGGCGCCCCTGCAGCTTTTCTTCATACCGCACGCCATGGGCCTTCAAGGTGTCCCGGACGATCTTTTTGGTTTCTGGAGAGGCTCCCTTCTTCCACTCCGCATCGCCCACCTGCGCTTTGGCCTCGGCCAATGCATTGTTGGTAGGTTCATCATTTACCGGCAAAAAAGCATCCGCCAGGTTGTTCCGCTGCATCAAACGATTCGTGGCCATCTTTGAGTCTCCTTCAAAAAAGCAAAATTACAGTTCCTGCCCCTGGGTTTTTGTCTTGCGCACCGGGGCGCGATACACAGGCGTGCTGGTGGACATTTCCGGCTGCCGCACCGTTGGCGCCGGGACCTTCATTTCTGGGGTTTTCTCCTGGATCGGCTCGGGCATAAGAGCGGGGCTCTTGTCCTGGACCCGATTCTGCTCCAGGGTCTTCTCCACCCGTTGTGACATGGCGGTAATGCTGTCCTGCGATAGACCAGAGATAGCCCCATACATCTGCGAGTGTTTCCGCAGTTCCGCTACCCAGGCTCGCGCGTGAGCAGGTTTCTCTTGAACAGTGCGGCGCTCGAAATCTTCGGCGCCCGCGACAGAATTGCTGAAGCCTTGATGGTCGGGATGCTTTCCATGCCAGATTTCCTGCCGTTCCCGCAGAAAATCCGACAGTCCCTTATCGGGCGCGGGCAGCCCCACCGTCGTGAAGGCTTGGCGCACGTCGCCATCCGGAGAGACGGCCAATACCGCCTTGGCAAAGTCCGTCAGTTCCCGCGCCTTGACCCCCGAACTCGTACCGTCTTCAGCCCGCAGCCGGTATTGCGTTACTGCACCCCGCTTTTCCGAGACTACCCGGTCCATACCTTGAGATACCTTGATGAGCAGGTAATCCTTGCCATTGACAACTACATCATTGCCCGGTCCGTGTGCCTTGCTATTTATCCGCACCTGCAGAGAATCCAAATGCTCAAAACTGCGGTACAAATTCTTGTGGATACGCTCCTGCGCCTTTGCCGCAGACCGTTCCGCCTGCTTCGCCTGCATGGCCGCCACCACCTCTGGCCCGGCCCATTTTTCCAGTTGCGCCACCCGTTCCGACTGCGTCTTGCCAAGCGGCACACCCGTCAACCGGGTAAAGGCTTCCTGGGATGCCGGGTTCTCGCTGTTATGGCCGATGACACTTAACAACCGGGGGAGGTTCTTTTCTTCCACGTCCCGCACAAAATTGATGACATGCTGGTTTTCCTCGCTCGCCATGATGCCGTGCTTCCAGAACACCGCAGCAACCTTGCGCTCCGTGGGTACAACCTCACTATGGCTATCCACGACACGAAGTATTTCCTTGCCGTACTCACGGAACCGATCTTTGAGATTCTCATCCAGTTCCTTACGGAAGGCACTGGCACGCGCGCCTTGCTCATCGCAAACCGCACGATATCTCTGCATTTCTGGCCGCTGATAGAGCCCTTCCGCTGGCACGCCTGCATTGACCAACGCCAATATATGCTGGTCAGCCCCGCGATCCGGCCCTTCCCGGATGATGCCGTAAATCTCCTCCAGTTGTTTGCTGTACTGCCGCCTCAATTCGATTTGCCCCGCCTCGTCCAGGATGTCGAGTTTTGCCGCCGCCTTGCGGGTGTCCTCAAAGAGCATGTCCATCTTGTCTGGCATCATGGCGGTTTGTTCCCGCAACTGCTCCCATGCCGCGGCTTCAGGGGTAGGCGAAACCGGGGTCATCTCGCGCTCTGCCGAGGCACTCTCCAGTACCTGTCCGGACTGCTCTGGCGGCATCATCGAATTCAACTCCCTGATCGCCCCCCGTGCGGCATAAACCGCATTCCCCGTCCATTGCCGTTGCCACGCCTTCTCGGAGGGTGCCCAACGGAATCCACTCTCCTTCATCAGCTTGCGGGTTGCTTCATCGGGTTTGCCGCCAAACAGAAACTGAATGCGATTGTTCTCCTTGTTTTCCCGCACGGCCCCCCAGCGATACTCCGTGGTTCGGTCCTGCAGCGTCTCCATCTTCTCCAGACCCTTGATGCGTTCCTCGATGCGCCGGATTTCGGCGTTATTGTTGCTCAGACTGTAAGACGCAAAGCCAATCGCCCCCATGACATCGGGGGCAAGTATTTTGTCGGACTGTTCCGCAGTAAATCCAATACGTTCCAGCCCACTCTTGCGCTCATCCGGGTCTCGGAATTTGCGGATGACGGCATTGGCCGCCTTCATCTTCTCCTGGCTCATCTTCAGATGTTCGAGCTTTTCCTTGAGCTTCTGGACGGCATCCGGATCATCACTGCTGATACTATTGGACATCCTTTCCGAGCGGCGCTCGTAATACTTCGCTCTGTCCATCAGATCAAAGCCTTGGCCGAACGTCTTGTGAATGTGCCCACGGTATCGACGATCCCGGTTTTCGCTGTGATGGCCCACGAGGATTGGCTGGCCGAAGGGGATCGCATCGGCCATCTTGTGGGCCTGATCCAGCTTGGCTTCGGCCCGCGCCTGCATCTTTTCTGCCAAGGCGCGATACCGCTCACGTCGGGCCTGCTGCTTTGCTTCATAGGCGTTGATCTTTTCCGGGCCTGGGTTGTCCGCTTTCCCGGCATCCCTGTCGGCAGGGGACACATGGGCCTCCGCCACCTTTCCCTCAGCCAGGCGGTCCGGTAAATCTGGCGTTGGGGATGGGGCGGGAGGCTCATGCTTCGCAATCACCTCATGAAATGCCTCTCGCGTATTCCGGCTAGGGGCATACCGTGGGTTTTCGAGATACGCCTTGGCTTTCTCTGGCCCAACCCACTCCGCAATCTGCCGCTTGCGCTCGTAACCGGTCTTTCCCGCATCGTTGCCCGTAAGACGGGCAAAAGTCTCATCAATGACCGGATATTCCATGTTTGCGTAGATTCTCATTAACTCTTCTACGTTTTTCGTTTCGATAGCGGTAAAGAGTTTTTCGCCAGCATCCCCTCCCTTGGCGGGGAATCCATGCTTCACAAACACGGCTTCCGCTGTCCGTTCCCTCGAAAGCGTCTTCTCGCCACGATCCACAGCGGCCAGCAAGTTTGCAGCGGATTCTTTGGTCAGCGCGTCTTTCACCAGGCTTTCCCCCATCGAGATGCGCCGCACCATTTCCGGGTAATGCTCTTTCTTTACTTCCAGCAGGTTGGTTGGCGTGAAGTGATAGTCCAGCTCCACCTGTGGGATTTTCGTAAGTTCCTCGATGTTGATGTAACCCAACTCGGGATAATCCATACCCAGATCAGCCAGACCAAACGCTTGCGTCTGGCGCGGTCCATTGGGTCCATCGGTTTCAGGGTTCGCACCCTGCCAAGGGCCACCACGGTCCTTTTCAATGATGAACCACTGCGCCCCATTCGGGCCAAAGTAGCGCAGCCCGACCGGCTTTTGTTCATCAGGTAAATCCTGAGTCTGATAGGTGGAAGGCATCTGCTCGATGATGCTCTCCAGTTCCTGCATCTTCTCCTGGAAAAACCCCTTTTCCTCACCGCGCAGCCCCTCTTCCGTGGCAAGGCGCTGACTATTGCTCATCCAGCGACGCAGACCGTCTGGGACAGAATGGACAACTTCTTCTGGGTGAAGCTCTGGCGCGAGAGCCCGGTCAAATCCCACAGCCTGGTCTAGTGCGATCTTGCGGAACTGTCCGTCCCGGCCATATACCGTGGCTTCATTGCCTTGGTCCGGACCGGATTCCGCACGCAGGTGATAGCGAAAATCCCCGCCCGTAGTGTCCAGCCTCGCAATCACACGTCCAGAGTAGGGCATCGCTTTCAAGGTGCGAGGATCGCTGGGTTCAAAACGAACCAAATCGCCCACTTGCGGATTCCTCATCCGTTCCACACCTTGCTCCATCTGGGTGGCAACCCCACGGATGTTGTCGGCCTCCAGACCAACCGTTTCTCCATACTCATGCGGATTTCCACGCAAATCCGCCGCCCAGCGTTCCGCACGTTGCGGGTCCTGTTCGGCGGCATTGCGTAAAAACTGTTGCGTATTTTCGATGCGGTCACCGCCCAATCCCGTAGGTAGACCACCCGGCCAGTCATCCCCCACGGCAGGAAGATCAGTGCGCTCGCCTTGGCGAATCTGCGTGTATGTCCGCAGATGTGCCACAAGGTCGGCATCCAGTTCTTGCGCTTCACCACGGGAGGGCGCGGAGGACTTTTCAACTTCCGCCTCTCGCTCAATCTCTGGCGTCCGCTGGATCAGATAATCGCTGATCCCTTGGGCATCCTTGATCGCAGCCATCAATTCCTTCTTGCGATCTTTCTCCGGCAGGGCCTTGAGCCAGGACGCGAGATATGCCCCGTTTTGCTGGATATTCGCGCCTTCCTCGATGTTCTGCGCTTGCGGGTCGAAGCCAATCCCCAGGCTCATCGCCGTCATCGCCGCCGACATCTCTGCCCGCAATTCTTCCTTGGCATATTCCGGGCTACCAAAAGGATTCCCCAACTTGCGCCCCAGACGGGACTCATGCCCCGTTGCGTGCCCCAACTCATGCAATAACGTGGTGTCGTGCCCTGTGGCAGTCAGAAATGCCTCGACAGGGGGCATCTGTACCCGATCCTCAGAGGAACGATAAAACGCACGGTTGCCACCCGTGCGGAATTCCACTCCCATAGCCTCGACCAACCTGGGCAGACGCTCATCCGGTTTTCCCTCGATCTCGTGGGTAATTTCCGGGCGCTCCAACGGCGGGATGCCGTCAATCTGGGAAGCGTGAAAAACCGAGTAATACTGGACACCCAACCGCTTTTCGGTATCAGGGATCTCCTCCAGAGCCTTCTTTCGCATAACCGGGTCGGGGATCTGTTCCCGAGCATGGCGCTTCTCGGCCTTTTCTTTCTCCGTCAGGGTGTGGTCATATTCTTTCCATACCTCAATGCTGGTCCCATGCTCACCCTTGCGGACCTGCCAGCCCTGTTCTTCGGCCTGCTTGTAGGTACACCAACGGGGATCGGTCTGGTCAGGCGAGACCAGCAATAGCCACTCGCGGTTGACGCCACGGTAGGGCTTGCCGGTTACAGCATTGAGCGGCGCCTTGACCTCGCCGGCCACCCAGGGCTTTTGCCATGAGGCAGTCCCTGATTCAATCTGGGCGATCAGTTTCTCGGCAAGCTCTTGACGAAGGTCTTTTTGTTCGCGCGCTGGGCGCTCTTTCCCGGAACGGGACGGGGTAGGGGCAGGCATTTCGCAGTCTCCAGCATCTTAGGCTCCAACTGCGGGGGTATAGATCAGAGGATGTTGGGTATACCGCGTGATGGACGGCACGCCCGCAAATCAGGGTCGCTGCGCCTCTTGCGGGGGAGGGGTGCCTTCCAGATGGTTACAGGCTCAGATCTGGTTTTCTTCGGGTTCGTTTTGGAGGGGATGGCTCTTTAGCGTGAGAACCGAACTCCTTTTGTAACTGCTTGAGAACGCCATTTACAGCGGTCTCAAAGTATTTTCCATGCCCAAAGCTCTCAAACGTCCGGTCATACAGAGTTTTTGGTACAAATCTCTTCATTTGATCCTGGAAGTCATGTCCGCTTGCAATGACGGGGATTGCAGCGATAGCTTTCTCCAAAAGCTTTTGGTAGTTCCGCAGACCATAGTCTTCGGCTTTCTTTTCCACTAGCCGTGCATCCATTTGGGCTCCGTGCCCAACCAGCCAGGCAATGTCCCAAATGTCCCTGTGCCTGATACGTGTGGGGGTGAGTTCTATCTCCCCGCCATCCGACCTGGAAATGGATGCTGGCAAGGCAATCAGCTTGTCAGCCAGAATCTCATTCTTTGATTCGACAGGCACCAATGGCTGGCTGCGACCTTCCAGAACAGAATAGTTAGCCCGCAATGGAAGAATATCTCGTGTGTAAGCAGGGATATTGGCGATTTCCATCTTGATCTTCTGTTTCGGGATATCTGGCCTTTCTGGACTGGTTTGAATGGCAACCATCCACTTTTCAACACGTACCAGGTTTGACGATGGCGTCCCACGGGCATCAGAAAAAGAACGAGGCTCGCGCACGGATACATCCAGACCAAATCTCTTACCAATAGTATCGATGATGCACTCTTTGATCGCCACCATGCCTTTGGCGGAAAAATCTTTACCACCAGCGAAGTCCAAATCCTCACTGAACCGCTCCGAACCATAACATAATCGTAATGATGTTCCGCCCTGGAAGACCAGCGACTTGAGCAAGCCTGCACCGTCCATTGCGCTAAAGATTTCATAATGCAGCAACTCCTTTTCAACTACTGGACGAAGGAATCCCAGCCCATCAGCCTGCATGGCCATATTTACATAGCGCAAAAAATCTTCATCATTCATCCTGAACTTCCTCCCAATCAATCAATCCCGTATTGCGTCCAACACGAAGTAAGTCCTTTACAGCAAAAGTTTTCTTAGCAATGCGCAGAGGACGCCCAGGAACAATTATTGTCCGATCCAGAAGGTCGGGAATGCTGCGCTTGGTGTGGGTGAATTCAATTGTGCCAAACGGCGTGGTATGTTCGCCCTTGGCTCCTGTGGTCATGACAGTCAGACGATCCATGGGAATCTGGGAAATTACGCCATACTCAGACAAGATACTTTCTAGTGAAACGTAATTAAAATCACTAGGGCGCAACTTCTTCGCAATGTGCTCGATCAACCATCCCCTGTACCGAGGAATGGCCGGCGCAAAAACATACACGCCCCTGGCAGAGCGCGCCAGAAGACCGTCTCGGCACATGCGCTGAAGCCCTTTCTCAAGCGTTTTCTCATCCTCAGGGAAGATCTTCTCCAGGTCACCCTTGGAGAAGGCGACAATCCCTTTTTGCTCAAAATGGGCAAGCCTCTGTAATAGGTCAATACGATTCATGTCATTAAAAACCAGACTATATATTAGGGTTTATATTGACATAATACCAGATTCCCCAAGTATGTCTATCCAATCTTGCGCAAGTGAACCCACCTCTCACGAGAAACAGCGTTGTCCAACCGCACCGACGGCAGCCGAAACCTGCGATGAAACAGCCGCAATTCCGTCACCGAACACCGGGACTTCCTCACCAACCAGTCTGCGCCAGGCCGGTCCGGACGATCCGGATCAACGACCCCCGTGCCCTGGGGGAAGAGCACGACACCGCCGCCAGCAGCAAGGGTGCGCAGAATGACACGCATGGCCATG
>DAIAVG010000025.1 GCA_027445725.1 Acidithiobacillus sp. | reverse complement strand
CGCCAGCATGACGCAAAACGTCGGCAGAAACAGACACAGGTGAAGGAAATTAAATTTCGCCCCCGTACGGATGATGCCGACTACCAGATCAAGTTGCGCAATATTTTGCGTTTTATTGAAGATGGAGATCGTGCAAAAATTACGTTGCGCTTTCGCGGTCGTGAAATGTCGCATCCCGAATTGGGCATGGAAGTGCTTAACCGGGTTGAAAAAGATTTAACAGAAGTGGGTGTGGTTGAACAACGGCCACGCATGGAAGGGCGACAAATGGTGATGATTGTCGCGCCGCGGAAAAAATAGGAGACCATCGTGCCAAAAATGAAAACCAATCGTGGGGCGGCCAAGCGCTTTAAGCGTACCGGCTCCGGTAAATTTAAGCATCGTCAGGCTTTTTTGAACCACATTCTGACGAGTAAGACGACCAAGCGGAAGCGCCACCTGCGCCATACCTTGGTTACTTCGGGTAGCGATCAGGCCGCATTGCGGCGCATGCTTCCCTACGGTTGATGATAGAGGAACAGTACCATGTCTAGAGTAAAACGTGGCGTAACCGCCCACGCCCGTCACAAGAAAGTTTTGGCCCGTGCGAAGGGCTTCCGTGGTCAGCGCAAGAGCAATTATCGCATCGCCCATCAGGCGGTGATGAAAGCGCTGACCTATGAGTATCGTGATCGCCGAACCAAAAAGCGCGATTTTCGCAGTTTGTGGATTGTGCGTATCAATGCAGCGGCGCGTTCTGAGGGCGTGACCTACAGCCGTTTCATGAATGGCCTGTTGCGCGCGGGTATCCAGCTCGACCGCAAGGTGCTGGCGGATATAGCCGTGCGTGACAAGGCGGCCTTCTCCCGTCTCGTCGAGGTAGTCAAAGGCCAGTTGGCAGCTTGACGGTGGCGAAGGCTATGGCGATGTCTTTGCAATCCATAGCCTCCGTCGCGGCGGCCGCCCGAGAGATCGCGGCGGCTTCCGACCTCAATACCCTGGAACAGATCCGCCTGCAATGGCTCGGTAAGAAGGGTGTTCTTACCCAGGCCATGCAGCAACTCGGGCAGTTGTCGCCCGAAGCGCGGCGGGAAGCCGGGCAGTTGCTCAATGAGCGCAAGTCCGAGGTGCAGTCGCTTCTGCAGGAACGCAAGGCAGGGCTCGAAGCAGCGGTTATTCAGGCACGCCTGCGGCAGGAACGGCTGGACGTGACGCTGCCGGGGCGGCGGGAAGCATGCGGCAGTGCGCATCCTATTCGCCAGACTCTGGAGTGGATCGAACATTATTTCTCCGGGCTGGGTTTTGAAACCAGCGATGGTCCCGAAATAGAGGACGATTACCACAATTTTGCTGCGCTCAATATTCCGGAAGATCACCCGGCGCGGGCGATGCATGATACTTTTTATCTGGATGCGACGCGTCTCTTGCGTACCCAAACCTCGACGGTCCAGATTCGGTTTCTAGAAACTCACCAGCCCCCACTCCGTATGATCGCCACCGGTCGAGTGTACCGGCGCGACTCCGATGTCACCCACACGCCGATGTTCCATCAGGTCGAGGGCCTGTTGCTCGACGAGCATGCCAGTTTCGCCGACTTGCGCGGTTTATTAGCGGACTTCCTCCAGGAATTTTTCGCAAAGCCTGATCTCCCGGTACGCTTCCGTCCCTCCTACTTCCCCTTCACGGAGCCTTCCGCTGAAATTGATATCGGCTGCGTAATCTGCGGTGGATCCGGCTGCCGGGTTTGCAAGCAGACCGGTTGGCTGGAGGTGTTGGGATGCGGCATGGTGCATCCGGCGGTGTTGGCGGGTGCCGGTGTCGATGGTGAGCGCTTCAGCGGCTTCGCCTTCGGGATGGGCGTCGAACGCCTCACCATGCTGCGTTACGGAGTGAATGATCTGCGACTCTTCTTCGAGAACGATCTGCGCTTCCTCAAACAGTTTTCCTGAGGGCTTACCATGCGCGTCAGTATACAATGGCTTCGTGAATTATTAGACACCCCCTGGGATACGGAGGAAATTGCCCGACGTCTGACCATGGGTGGTATTGAGGTGGAGGCCGTTGAGGACGCCGCACCGCTTTTCCACGGAGTGGTCGTTGCTGCCGTTCAGTCCATTGCACCCCATCCGGAAGCCGATAAACTGCGGGTGGCGCAGGTGGATGCGGGCGACGGGCAGCTACGCACTGTCGTTTGCGGGGCGGATAACCTGGCTGTAGGTCAGCGGGTGCCTCTGGCTCTACCCGGCGCGCTGTTGCCCGATGGGCGTTCTATTGCTATCTCTGCGCTGCGTGGCATTTCTTCCGAGGGAATGCTTTGTGCAGCCGCGGAACTGGGGCTCGATGACGGCAGCAGCGGCTTGCTGATTCTGGATGCGGATGCGCCGCTCGGAGCCGATCTGCGGTGCTACCTCGGTCTGGATGACCAGATACTGACCCTGGGGATTACCCCGAATCGCGGCGACGCATTGTCCGTAACCGGGGTGGCCAGAGATTTGTTCGCCCTCGGCGCAGAGGTTGTGTCCCGCCCTGTGAATGATGGCCCGACGCCGGCATGGACGATCGTGCGTCCGGACAACGCGGCCCCTGGTAATGGAGGCTTCGCTCCGCACATTGCCGCAGATGCGCAAAACGCCTGTCCTTCCTATACTGCCCTGTGGATAGAGGGTGTTCCGGAACGGTTGCCGGACCATTTACGTGAGCGTCTGCGCCGTGCGGGGCAGCGTTGTATCCACCCGGTAGTGGATTTGCTGAATCTGCAAATGCTCGAAACGGGGCAGCCTCTGCATGCGTTTGACGCCGATACCTTACAAGGCGAACTCAATGTGCGTTGGGCGCAGGCCGGGGAGATTCTCGATGCCCTGGATGGCCGGGATCTGCCGCTGGAGTCCGATATGCTGGTGATTGCCGACAGCGCCGGTCCGGTGGCTCTCGCAGGTATTATCGGCGGGCGGCGTACCGCGGTATCGGCACGGACGCGTTGTATTGTCCTGGAGTCTGCTTTCTTCCAGCCTAAGGCTATCCAGGGGCGTGCACGCCGCTTGGGCTTGCAGACGGATGCTGCCATGCGCTTCGAACGCGGCGTGGATTTCGCCTTGGGGCCGGTAGTGGCCAGCAGCACGCTGCAGTGTCTCGCGACGCTAGGCACGGTACATTTGCGGACAGAACGATCCTGCACCGTGCTGGGACAATTACCGGAGCATGTGCCGATCCTCTTGCGTCGTGCCCGATTGGCACGCATCCTGGGCATGGATTACGAAGATGCTGTGGTCGAGGCAGCCCTCACCCGTCTGGGACTGCGTGTCAACAGGACCCACGATGGCTGGCAGGCGCTTTCTCCGAGTCACCGCTTTGATCTGCACATTGAGGCAGACCTGATTGAGGAAGTGGGCCGAATATACGGCTATGAGCGATTGCCCGCTCATCGTCCGGAGGGCACATTGCAACCCGTGCCCATGGCGCGGGCGCCGCAGCCAGCCGCTTTGCGTGGTGTTTTGCAGGCACGTGATTATCATGAGGTGATCACCTATAGTTTTGTCTCTCGTCAGGCGCAAGATTTGTTCACCCCAGGTGCCGACGCCCCCGCTCTGCTCAACCCCTTGTCCGCGGATTTGGCCGTCATGCGCGCCAGTCTCTGGCCGGGTTTGATGCAGGCGCTTCAGTTCAACATGAAGCGGCAGCAGGATCGGGTACGGATTTTTGAACTGGGACGGGTGTTTTCTGCCGATGGGCAACGCCTTGTCCTGGGCGGGTGTATTGTCGGGACAGCGGATCGGGAAAGTTGGGCGCAGCCGCAGCGTGCGGCCGATTTCTACGACCTGAAAGGTGACGTGAGTGCTTTGCTCGCGTTTTGGCCGGATACGGAGTTTACTTTCCGACCGCTGGGCGATCACCCGGCTTTACATCCGGGGCAGGCCGCAGAAATTTGTGTGGAAGATCAGCGGGTGGGCATGTTGGGTGCGTTACATCCGACGCTGGCCGCGGAGTATGACCTGGACAAATCGCCATTTTTCTTCTATTTGGATATGGAATGGTTGAGTAACCTGACGAATGTCTCCAGGTTCACGTCCTTGTCGCCATTTCCGGCGTTGCGGCGGGATATGGCTTTAGTCATCCCGCAGGACATTCTGGCAGGGACGGTGCTGAACGCCATGCGGCTAGCAGCATCGGGTATTGTGCAGCAGATCACGATTTTTGATCGCTATCAGGGACCTTCTCTGACAGCGGGAACGTACAGTCTGGCTTTTGCGCTGCTCTTGCAGGATGCTGAGCGGACGCTGACCGAGACAGACGTACAAGCAGAAATGGACCGGTTGCTGGTTGCCGTGCGGCGACTCGGTTCCATCGAACTCAGGGCATAGGGAGAATAATATGGCGGTTACCAAAGCAGAAATCGTGGATATGCTGTTCGAGACTATGGGTCTTAATAAGCGGGAAGCCAAAGGCATTGTCGAGGCTCTTTTTGATGGCATTCGTGAAAATCTGGCGCAGGGCGAAGAGGTGAAGCTCTCGGGCTTTGGTAACTTCACGTTGCGCGACAAAAATCCACGTCCCGGGCGCAACCCGAAGACAGGTGTGGAGATTACCATTACGGCGCGGCGCGTGGTGACTTTCCATCCGAGCCAAAAGCTCAAAGCCTACGTGAATGGTAGCGAACCAGACAACGGCTAAGGGAAAGGCGGGCAAAGACCTCGCGCCACTCCCGGAGATACCAGAAAAGCGGTATTTCTCCATTAGCGAGGCGGCACTGCTCTGCGGGGTGAAGGCGCATGTGCTGCGCTACTGGGAGCAGGAGTTTCCACCGCTTAGTCCACTGAAAAGAAAAGGTAATCGGCGTTATTATCAGCGCCGTGATCTGCTGTTGGCGAGACAGATTCGCGCCCTGCTGTACGGTGAAGGCTATACTATCCACGGCGCGCGTGAACGGTTGCAAGAACTGATGCGTGCCCCCCGCAGCGAGCCCCAGGAAGAAAATCGTGGGCAACTGAATCTGGAGATGGCGGATCTCTCTGTCGGTGTTATCGAGGGCCGCAAACGCTGGCAATACTTGCGCCGGGAGTTGTTGGCATTATTGGATTTATGCGGTCACAGGCATTGACCTGGGCGGCGTTTTGGCAGTACATTACGGATTCTCGCGGGGCGTAGCGCAGCCTGGTAGCGCACCTGAATGGGGTTCAGGTGGTCGGAGGTTCAAATCCTCTCGCCCCGACCAAATTTTCATGTAAAACAAAGTGTTGTTGTGCTAATGCCGTCATAGAAAAATCTTTTCGGCAAACTTTCGGCTTATTTTCGGCAAACCTGATCGGGCAAGCCCACCACATCAGTGACCACCCAAGGCTCCTGATGCTTGTCCAGATAGTGCCGAGTCATTTTCTCCGTCGTATGTCCCAGCAGCCTTTGGATCGCCTCGTTGCCCCAGCCGGCCTGCCGGTACAGTTCGCCGTCCAGGGCGCGTATCTCGTGGAAAGTGGGGTGTTGTTCCGCGCGCAAGTGGTCGCAGGCTCCATACTTTTCACGGAGCGTGGCGAACTCGCGCGTGACCATTTCCGGGGTGATCTGGGTCCAGTGCTCTTTCCGGTCCAGGTATTCCCCGCGCGTCAGTGAGCGAACGGTGTATCGCTGGCTGCAGCGCGCCTGCGGAATGAGGGAGATCTGCGCGTCCTTCGTGAAAACCCGCCAACGCGGTACAATCACTGCGAACGATCTGGAAAGGGTGATCCATGAGTCCATCTAAAGAACACTTGATCATTTTCGACACCACCTTGCGCGATGGCGAGCAGTCGCCGGGCGCGGCCATGACGCGCGACGAAAAATTGCGTATCGCCAAGGCCCTGGAGCGCCTGCGTGTGGATGTCATCGAGGCGGGCTTTCCCGCCGCCAGCAACGGCGATTTTGCGGCGGTGCAGGCCATCGCCGCAGCGGTGAAGGACAGTCGTATCTGCGCCCTGGCCCGGGCCCGGGACGAGGACATCCGCCGTGCCGGGGAGGCCATCGCCGGAGCAGCGGCGGGGCGCATCCACACCTTCATCGCCACCAGTCCGGTACACATGCAGGCCAAATTGCGCATGCCCCCTAACGAGGTGCTGGAGCGGGCGGTAGCTGCAGTGAAACTCGCCCGGCGGTATTGCGATGACGTGGAATTCTCGCCGGAAGATGCCGGGCGTTCCGAGGAGGACTTCCTCTGCCGAGTCATCGAGGCGGTGATCGACGCCGGGGCGCGCACCATCAATATCCCGGACACGGTGGGTTACAACCTCCCGGATCGCTTCGGGCAGCTCATCGCCAACCTGCGCGCGCGGGTGCCCAATGCCGACCAGGCGATCTTTTCCGTCCATTGTCACAACGACCTGGGTTTGGCGGTGGCCAATTCCTTGTCGGCGGTGCTGCATGGCGCCCGGCAGGTGGAATGCACCATCAACGGCCTGGGCGAGCGCGCGGGCAATGCCGCCTTGGAGGAAATCGTCATGGCAGTGCGCACCCGCGCCGATGTCTTCTCCTGCGATAGCCGCATCGACGCCACCCAGATTGTACCCACCAGCAAGCTGGTGTCCACCATCACCGGTTTCCCGATTCAGCCCAACAAGGCCATTGTCGGGGCCAATGCCTTTGCCCACGAATCGGGTATCCATCAGGATGGTGTCCTCAAGCACCGGGAGACCTACGAGATCATGCGCGCCGAGGATGTGGGCTGGGCGGCCAACCGCATGACCCTGGGCAAGCTCTCGGGTCGGGCGGCGGTGCGGGCGCGCCTGGAGGCCCTGGGTATCCAACTGGACAAGGATGCCCTCGACACGGTCTTCACGCATTTCAAGGCGCTGGCCGACCGCAAGGCGGAAATCTTCGATGAGGACTTGCAGGCCCTCGTCAATGAGGATCTCCAGGAGGAGCAGGCGGAACGCTATCGCCTGGGTTACCTGCGCGTCTGTTCGGAGATGGGCACACGCCCGGAGGCGACAGTGGAGGTCCTGGTGGAAGGTGTGGCCAAGACCGCCATGGCCGTGGGCGGAGGGCCGGTGGATGCCGCCTTCAAGGCCATCGAAGCAGTGACGGAGAGCGGCGCGCAATTATTGCTGTATTCGGTCAATGCCATCACGACCGGCACTGACGCCCAAGGGGAGGTCACGGTGCGTTTGCAGCAGGATGGCCGCATCGTGAATGGTCAGGGGGCGGATACCGACATCGTCATCGCCAGCGCCAAGGCCTACCTCTCGGCCTTGAACCGTTTGCAACACCCTCAGGGGCGGCGGCATCCGCAGATCTAGGGCGCCATGCCATTCTTCCCCAATTCCATGAGAACATTCTTCACAAGATCCACTGTATCGGGTATTAATGTTCCATTGAAGTGTCAGGCGCACTGGTCTGATGCTGTCTACAACAACGCGTTATCGGTACTTTTGCTGCCAACCGCTCAGTCAGGAGATGAATCGCCATGAAATTGTATTACAGTCCCGGTGCCTGTTCCCTTTCTCCCCATATCATCCTCAACGAAGGTGGTTTCAGCTTCGACAAGGAAAAGGTGGACCTCGCCAGCAGGAAAACGGAAACTGGTGCCGACTATACCGCCGTCAACCCCGATGGCTACGTGCCCGCCCTGCGGCTCGATGACGGGCAGGTGCTCACCGAGGGGCCAGCCATTATCCAGTATCTTGCTGACCGCGTGCCGGAAAAGAAGCTCGCCCCACCCATGGGCACGATAGAGCGCTACCGGCTCATGCAATGGCTCAATTTTATCTCTACGGAACTGCACAAGGGTTTTGCTCCATTATTCAATCCACAGGCACCTGAGGAATGGAAGGCGGTGGCCACGGCCCAACTCGCGCGGCGCCTGAGCTCTGTCAGCCAGCAGCTAGAGGGCAAGGATTGGCTGCTGGGCAACGACTTCACGGTGGCCGATGCCTATCTCTTTACGGTGTTGGGCTGGGGCCGGTATGTGGGCATTGAACTGGAGAGGTGGCCGGTACTCAAGGCGTATCAGGACCGGGTATTTATGCGGCCGGCGGTACAATCGACCCTGAAGGCGGAAGGGCTTCTCCGGGATTCCTGACATCTGATGGTGTCGGCGTATGAATTCTCCCATTATTCTCAACGCTTGGAGGAAACAAGATGAGTTCATTGCTTGAGGATATAAAGGGTGCGGTAAATCGGCCTCGGGCAGGGCAAATGGCCCAGCGCCACCCCATTCAGGTGCGGCTGACGGCCGGCGCGGAGCGCGCCTTGGCGATGCATCCCACGCCGCTGCTCGTGGAACTGGAATTGCTTTTTAGCTGCCTGATCCGCAAGCGCGTGCGCTTTCCCGCCGCCCCCCATGCCGACGCCATTCCGGTGCCCGGGACGGACCCGCGCCTGACTTTGTATTTCCATCCGGTATGTACCAAGGTCTGCGCCATTGGCGATGCCGACGTCTCGGATCTGCTGACCTTCCCCATCCGTCGCGTGACACCGTTTATCCCCCGCGCCGTAACTTTGGATTACCGGAAGGATGCATGGGTAGGAGATTTTTATTATCCCCAGGAACTACGGTGAAGGCGCTTGTTCCCGGCGGGCTGGCATTAATGCCGCTTCCGGCGGGTGCAACGATGGGATGAGAGATATAAGCCAAATTTTTCGCTCCATATAGCGAGGAGCGACCCTTCATGAGCGGCGAATCAAGCAAAGCGCAGATGGAGCGGCCGTTGCTCATGGGGAAGTACAACATCGCCGACAGTTTGCCCTTGTCGTCGATCACGAAGATGGAACGTACCGCCAGGCGTCGTTGGCACCAGGGTGAATCATCTCTTTCAGGCGTATATTCCAGGCACCTTGCTAAGGCATGGTGCCTGGAGCGGTACTCTGCCTGGCGATTGAGGAGAAGTTCATGGAAACGGTATCGGAGTTGGGTTTTTGGCAACGCATGGCGACCACCCAAGGACTGATCATCCTTTTTTTTTCCTCTGCGGGCTGTCATTCCTGCCGGATCTGGCGCCAGTTGCTGACGGATTACGAGGCAACCCGCGATGATCTGCAAGCTTGGGAGGTCGACGCAGGGGTCGATATGGGGATCACTCAGGAGTTTGATGTCTATCATCTGCCCGCACTTTTTCTTTTCCGGGATGGCCGTTACCAGCGCCCCATTCAGGTGGAAGCGCGGGCGCATGCACTGGACCGTTGGCTGACAGAGATGGCCGACCAGCCACCGGAAGAGATGCCGTGACGGTCTGGGACGGTGCGGGCTGGCATCGTCAGGCGCAGCGCGCGCCGTCGCCCCACCATGACGAACGCCCGGCGAACACGGCGGTGGACCTGCTGGTGGTGCATGCCATCAGCCTGCCGCCTGAGGGCTTTGGCAGCGGTGACGTGCAGCGTTTTTTCATGGGGACTTTGGACTTCAGTAGCCATCCTTACTTTGATGCTTTGCGCAACCTGCATGTCTCCGCCCACTTTTTCATCGAACGAGACGGCACCTTATGGCAGCATGTCGGAGTTTTTCAGCGGGCCTGGCACGCCGGAGTATCCGAGTGGCAGTGTCGCCCCGCTTGCAATGATTACAGTGTCGGCGTCGAACTGGAGGGAAGTGAGCGCACGGCGTTTATGCCGCTCCAGTACCAGCGTCTGGCGACATTGGCGAAAGACTTGCATGGCCTTTTCCCGGCCATGGGCCCCGAGCGCATGGTGGGGCATTCGGACATTGCACCCGGTCGTAAGTGGGACCCTGGTCCTGGTTTTTCCTGGCCATATCTGGCAGAGGTGAGTAAAGATGGCGGAGATGCGGCAAGCTCCCAGGCATGACTGGCGGCGTGGCTGGCTGGGGCCCTTTCTGGTGTTTCTGGCGATGCTGCTGCTGACTCTCTGGTGGCTGGGCGTCTTTAAACAGCCCGACGGTGACGGAGGAGATGGGGGTGGCGCGGAGCTATGTCTACCAGCCTTTCCAGGGTTCTTACCGGCAGATGGTCAAGACCCGGGAAAAGATGGCCAAGGATGCTCCTGCAGACCGTCATAGTCACACAGAGATCACCCTGCTGGAACGGGAGCAGGGCAGTGGCGGAGATACCGGAAGTGGCGGCTCGTCTGGGTTATCTGGTGAACGCTGGTGTCCCGGCACCGGCGGGCTGGCAGGCCGGGCAATGGCCTGCACAGCGCGTCGCCCGGGTGCGGGTGGCTGCTAACTCGGCGCTCGCGTCGTGGAAGGCTTATGGCGCTCTGTTGGCATGGGGCAAGGCGCGTGATTTGCCCCTGCGTTATCCGGTGCTGGAATTATTGGGGCTGGGAGACCACTATGAGCTTTTGATGCCAGTAGCGTTAGCAGTTTTCTGCACCGGCGTCCTGAGCTATTTCATCGCCGCCATAGAACTTCACGCCGCGGATGATTTTGCTGCGGCCCTGACTGATCCGGTGCTGATTGCTGTCGCGCAGAGAATAAACACAGCCGCAGTATTCCTGCTGGTAAAACTGCTCGCGCTTGGCGATGTCGATCATCCGTGCGCTGCCGCCACCCTTGCGCCAGTTGTAGTCCCAGTACTGTAACCCCGCATGGCGCGCCGCAGCCCGTTTCCCACAGCCGTTGATCTGGTCCATATCTTTCCAGCGGGAAATGCCGAGGGTGCTGGAAAAGACGCTGAAGCCATGTTCAACAGCGTACAGGGCAGAGCGCTCAAGGCGCATATCGAAGCAGACGGTGCAGCGTTCCCCGCGCTCCGGTTCCCACTCCAGCCCCTTCACCCGGGCAAACCAGTTGTCCTTGTCGTAGTCGAGGTCGACGAAGGGCACCCCCAGTTGCTTAGCGTAGCGGATATTTTCTTCCTTACGCAGTTCATATTCGGCCTGGGGATGGATGTTGGGGTTGTAGAAGAGTACGGTAAAATTGACGTTTGCCGCGTGGATATCATCCATGACGGGTCCGGCACAGGGCGCACAGCAGGAATGCAGCAGGATATGCTGGCTGCCATCAGGCGTCTGTAGCGGGGCGGCGGGCTTTTTGTGCATGAGGCAGTTCCCTGACGAATGACTTACTGCATAGCGCAAGGATAGCGCCTTGCACCGATTTTGCCAAAAGGAGGACAAAAAATGGAGAGTGATTTGCGAAAAGGGCGCTGCCGTCCCTGTGAAGGCGGGGGGCTTTGCAACAGCATTTTGCAGGGACCACATTTACCGTGTTGGGGATTAACATGGCTGGCGATCATGCCGCCAAAGTGGCTGAGGTTGCCAGGGGTTACGGGCTGGACTACCCACTACTGTTGATGGGCCGTGATAGCCAGTCCGCGCGAGTTCGGTTCCGTCAAGAGGGGCAGATTGCCTATCGTCAGGTGGGACCTTTACCCTTGAATGTTTGGGAGCAGCACATTCAGGCGCTACTCCCAAGTACCCCATGAAGTGGGGCGCCGTCTTAAGCCTGATGGACAGGACGCAGGAGAGGGCGCATGCCTTCCCGAATCTGGCGCTGGATGAAGGCGGCACGGCCGGGCTCGCGCTTGTCCAGTTCAACGGCACACTGGGAATCAGTCAACGCAGCGGCGCTAAGCATGACTTCCAGTTCACAAGTGTCCACTTTTGGATTGGTGAGCGCGGTCGGTGCGACATTCATCTGATCGCCAACCTGCCAGAACATCCGCGCATTCCACAGGCGCAGGCGCACATTAGGGTTCTGAAAGAGTTCTACGCAACGGGTATTGAGGGCCTTGGGGTCCACTGTCATCCTCCTGTTTAAACGGACAAAGCCATCGCCTGTGTTGGCGAGCGTGCTTAAGCATACTCGAAAAATGTGCTGGAAGGGGAGGTTTTTGTGGATTGAAGTATTCCATGCCCGGATAGATTCCTTGCGAACATAAAAAACCCCGCACGAGGCGGGGTTTTTTGAGCACCAACCTGAATCAGGCAGAGGCGATCTTCATGTTGATGTTTTGATTGGTGGCGAGTTCAGGGTTGTAGAGGTATTCCACAT
>DAIAVG010000024.1 GCA_027445725.1 Acidithiobacillus sp. | reverse complement strand
AATTTGCCGAGGCCCTGGGCTACCGAGTGCGCGCAAGGGCCTTGAAAAGCCGCCTGCCTTGCCTCCAGGGACTGATCCATCCACCACTGGATGGTGTCGACATCTACCAGCGCACCCCGATCTATTTGCTCCTGAGCCGGCAAACGGATGGCAAAGGTCTGGCCGATCTGGTCAGACTCTGGATCGAAAATGACGGCACCAATGGTGAGCACTACCGCTCCCAGTTGGGTGGACAGCGCCTCAATATCCATCATCACATCGTGCATAGCTATCTCCCTTGCTCGTTGCATTCGTTTCCACAATCCGGTATTCCCGTGTCCGGCCTTCATTGGGATACCCCCACGGATTACAGAGCACCCGCGTCTTGCCCAAGCGGTAATCCATCGGATCATGCACATGGCCATGAATCCAGACATCGGGCTTCCAGCGTTGAATACAGTGTTCCTGATTGGAGCAAAAGCCTCCCGATATGGGGCTCCCGGCGAATCGGGGGTGCTGACTTTTGTAGCTGGGCGCGTGATGAGTGATAACCACCGTCGGCCCGTCATGCGGGTGATGAGTGAACTGGCCATCCAGCCAGGCGATGCTGTCCTGGTGGACCTTGAGGATGGTTTCCGGGGTGATACTGCCGGACACGCCATCATGAATCACATCGAAGTCGGACATCATGTGCCGACAGTTGCGCATCTGTTTCCCGCTGGCGAAGTCCGTCCAGAGCGTGGCGCCCAGAAAGCGAACGCCATCCAGAATCACCGCTTCGTTTTCTAGCAGGACCGCCTGTGGATCATGCGCAATGGCCTCCTGGTACTTCTGCCGGTCATCGGGGAAGATCCCGTTGTAATATTCGTGGTTACCCAGCACGAAGATGACCGGCCCCTCGTAGGCCAGGCGCAGCTTGCGCAAAAACTCCGTGTAGTATTCCGGCATGGTGTCCACGTCACCGGCCAGGACCAGCACGTCCACAGTGGTGCACGTGCCGGGTGCGAACCCCACGGCAGGTGCGGATAGACCGGTCAGCGTGATTGATGGATTGAACTCCAGGTGGAGATCGGAGGCGTAGGCGATGCGCATAAAATATTCCCCTTGCAGGGTGCAGCCCCTCGCAGCCCCGTGCCGGGGTGCGAGGTGCTAACCCTTTAGTCCCATTCCCGTAAGCGTAAAGATTTGCGCTGCTGCTTCTCGAATTCGGCATTAAAAGGCATCACCGCGCTCAGAATCTCCGCCATCTGAATAGGTTTCCCGCCCCAGACATCGGCGCCCACTTCCATGGAGCCGGGCAAGGGCTGCAGGTTGCCGTGCACATGGCCATACAGATGCACCGTGCCTTGCCACATGCCGGGCCATTCCCGCATCGGATAGTGGCAGAGAAAAACGCTGTGACCATCCACGCTGATTTTGGCCATCTCCCGCATACTGGCCCAGCCTTGCAGGCGGCAGCCACTTATTTCATCAACACGATCATGATTGCCGACAATCAGATGCTTGGTGCCGTGCAGCTTTTTGAGCAAGTCACTGATGACCGCCGCCGGGCGCAGGGAAAAGTCCCCCAGGTGGTAGACCACATCACCGGGGCTTACCACACTATTCCAGGCGTCCATCAACGCACGGTCCATCTGTGCGCCGTCCTGGAAGGGATGCTCCCTGCAAGGGCGTTTGCAGTGCCGAATGATGTTGTCGTGCCCGAAATGGCTGTCGCTGGTAAAAAAGGTGCGCATATTCATTCCTGAAATCTTCAACGGTACAGGGCGTCCACATCCACGCCCATGTCTGCCCCCAGAGCCACATCCCGCAGAATTTCCGCCCACCAAGGCAGAGGCTTCGTGCTTTGCCGGAGGATGACGCCTTTCTCTATTTCCAAGAGTAGGGGTGGCTGATAGTCGGCCTGCAGGTTCAGGTCCACCGTGGCGCGGTTATCGTACACGCGCAGGCGCCGCGCAAGATGCGCGACCAGCGCGGCGTGGGTAAAACCGCTGAACAGATTGCGTTCAATCTGGGCCTCTGGAATATCTACCCGATCACTGCGCAGGGCACGGGATTGCACCCGCTGGACCAGCGTATCCAGATCATGAACACCCACATAATCCAGATCCACTACAGCCTCTGCCCGAATGCTTTCGAGTACCTGATCAAATCGGCCCGCAAGGGAGAACGTGGTTTCCACCAGCAGATTTTGACGGGCATCCAGGCCCCGCCGCCAGTCCGCATTGGAGAGCAGATAGGCCACCTGCAATTCTGGCAAGGGTTCATTGGCGGCGGGAATCAGGCCCATGGCCCGATCTGCGTCATCTTCGTCTGGCAGCCATTGCCGGATGGCCTCACGGGCCATCGTGACAAGGCGCGCGTGATCTTTCGGAAGCGACGGCAGATAACGATCCACGTCGACCCATGCGCTTTCCGCAATGCCCAACTGGCGGCGCAGCGGCGCGGAGAGGAGCGTTTTGCCGGAACCGATACTGCCGGCGAGATAATGCAAAACCGGTGCACTCCCGTCGGCACGATGACAGTTGGTCCGCGCTTCAGCCATTTCTTCCGCATAGTGGGCCAGTCGGATAGCCACGAAACGCCGGTAGGTGGACGCATCCCGTTTGGGATCGGCGGGCAGCCTGCGTGCGGCGAGGGGTCCTTCAGGTGGCAATCCCCTTTGTTTGAATTTGGCTTCCTGCAACTGTTGAAAGGCACCAGGCGTCAGTCCGCCGTTGGCGTGCTCGGGACAGGCCACATGCCAGTAGGCGCCACTGACCAATAAGGTACCCGGCAAACCGCAGTGCTCACAGATCCGACGTGAGCGGTCACAGTAATCCTCCACGATCTGAAACAGGCCATGTTTCTGCGCGTCCGTCAGTGTCGAGTCGTAGCCATAGTAATAGCGCAGCGTCCCGAATTTCTGTTTGACCTGGGTAACGTGGATACGAATGCCGTTCTCATGGCAGTAGGTCTCTACGGCCTGAGACAAGGCGCGGAGTAGTGGATACCAGCCGTCTTCGCACCAGAAATGACTTTCCCGGCAGTCGCTGTAGAGTGCCGGATAATCCCGCTTCAAGGCGTCTTCCAGGGCGATGTCCATGTGCTTTTCTCCTGTATCAATTTAGAGCGCGGGCGCATTTCCCAGCGTTACGCTCTCCATGTCGGTTGCGGTGGCCATCCAGCCCTGCTGTTCCTGATGGCAAAACAGGGTCAAGCCCTGATCGCGGTATCGCTCGGCCTGATCCAGATGGGCGGCACCCGTATCCAGAAACACATGTCCGGCGACCTGCAACAAGCGGCCTTCCCGGGGCGGCGTGATGGTGTGCCCCACATAGGTGCGGGACAACGCGGCCGGGACAATGGGTATCTCGTGGGACAGGGCATAACGCAAGCTCCGCCCCCACAGCAGATGATCTTCCCAAGTCCCCGTAGCGTCATAGCCGATGACCTGATGCGGCTCCAGCCAGCGGGGATGCGTGTCCTCTGCGAGCGTGGCGTCATTCCAGCACACCGCCACGCCATCCTCGCGTTCTGCCGCCAGTTCCGCGTGCAGCACCTGAAACCGCCCTGCGGGAGCCGTATTCTCAGCGTCGACGATGCGTACCAAAGGCACCTGAGACAGCGCTGCCCGCCACCGTTCACACGGTTCTTCATCCATCCGATAAGGACGGAACCAGTCCCAGCCGCCATTGCGGGCAAAGAGGTCGGCGTAGGCCGCGGTCCGTTGGGCTTCCTCCCGCCGCATCTCCCGCAAATGACCCAGATTCAACGTGGCCAGCAGCATGGCGTCGTGGTTGCCCAGCACCGGATAAAACCAGGGCGCATCCAGCAGATCCAGCGCCCCGGCACTGTTCGGGCCGCGATCCACCAGGTCACCCACGCTGAACAGGCGATCCGTATCGTAGTCGAAGGCCACATGATCCATGAGCCTGCGCAGGACATCGGGGTGACCGTGCAGATCACCGACGATGAAATCCCGGCCCTGAAGATTGGCCGGATGGGCGATGACACGCGGATTCATGAAACCTGCTCCTCCAGTTCAATCACCTGATCCAACCGCACGCCGGTACCTTCCCTCGGGTATCCGAAGGCGTTGGACCATATGCGCACCGCACCGATACGGTAATCCACCGCATGATGGGTATGGCCGTGCATCCACAGCCGCACCCCCTGATCACCGGTGCGCGCCACGGTTTCCTCCAATCGGCTGGCGTAGGCACCGGACAGATCATCCTGCCGGAACGACTGGTAGATGGACTCCCATGCCGGTGCGTGGTGGGTGATCACGACCTTGTGGCCGGCCCAGGGCTGTGCGATCGCGTCCTCCAGCCAGACTTTGCTGGCCAGATGCACCTCCAGGGTATCCCGCGGCAAAAAGCGCCGGGCACCCCCATGACACCGTATCCGCTTATGGTCCTGCATGGTCTCCTGTGCCGCCCGCATGGCATAGGGGTCGCCGCCATCAAAATCGGACCACAGGGTGGTTCCGAAAAAGCGGATATCGCCGATGTCCACGCCTTGTCTTTCCAGCAAAGTACACCGCGCCATCAGATCCTCCGGCAAATGTCTGGCCAGACCTTCCCGCCATTTTTCCGGTGCCCGTTCGACGGACAAACCCCAGTAATCATGGTTTCCCAGCACCGCCACGATATGTGGAAAAGGATCAGCCACAATTTTCAGCCAGTCGGCCAGCTTTTTGGGCGTGCCGAAGTCTCCCGCCAGTACGAGAATACTGTCCCGGTCCGTAGGCAAAGACGCCAGACGGACGGTGGCGGGTGGATTCACATCCACGTGAATGTCGGAAATCAATCGGATGAACATGGTATTTTTCTCGTAAAACGTATGGCTATAACGCCATGCGGGTGATTTTCATCGCGCCGATCCTTATGGGTTGAATACCCTTCCCATACTCACTGCAGACGCCTCAGTGCCCCATCTTCATCCATCTGTGCTTTGGCCTCCAGTTGCAGCAGAGATCGTGTGATCACGGCCAATCGCCGCAGTGAACCGGGTTTACGCTGAAACCGCCGTCGCAATGCCCCGGCCACCTGTGGATTCAGGGACGGCAACGCCCAGGGTTCCGTGCCCAGATCACGGGCAATATCCTTGAGGATATTCGTAAAAATACGGTCAAAATCCCCTCCGGCGGGTTCCCCCACCCGAATGATGGTGAAGCGCGATTGCAAGGGTCCGGGCAGATCCTCCACATCATTGGCCGTGGCGACCCAGTTGACGGACGAATAATCCACCGGCCCCAGCAAAAATTCGTCCGTGACGCGACTGGCCGTCGCCGGTTCCAGCATCGTCAGCAACGTTTCCCAAAGGCGGCCGTTGTTTCGCCCCGTGCCGATTTTCTCCATTTCATCCAGACAGACCAGCGGGTTGGCCAGGCGGTTTTCGAGCATGAATTCGACCAGATAACCCGCCCTCGCGGAGCTCCAGCCGCGCGCCGTGCCTTTGAGCATCATGTTATCGTTCATCCCCGCCATCGTCACGAATGCCGTTGGCAACCCCAACGCCTCCCCCAGACTTTGCACGAAGCGGCTCTTTCCGAGCCCAGGATTCCCCACCAGCAGGAGAGGGCGGAACTTCAGCACCGGTTGACCAGTGACGCGATTGAGCGCCCATTCATTCTCCAGCATATCCATGGCCCGCGACATCCAGGGGTATTCCCTCCGCAAATTCTCCGTCCAGGACAGGCTGCCCGGCCAGGTCTGCAAGGGCAGGGGCCGAAGCAACGGTTTGAAACGCTCCAACGCCTGATTTTCCTTGTTATCATTTCCTGGGGCGATACTGTTCAGTATTTGACGGCTGGGCTCCGAAGCGGGCTTGTTCTGGAGCAGCAACATCTCCGCCTGCCATTTCAACCCCGTCAATTGCAGATCATCGAAGGACAACGCTTGCATGATGCCCAACACCTCTTCGGCCAGAGCGGCATCTTTCCGCCCCACGGCCGCCTGCAAACCCAGCCCGAAGGCCACCGGACGCATCATGCTAAAGCGTTGATTCTGGTTTTTCCAAAGGAAATCAGATCGTTCCTCTTCGGCCTGCCATCTCTGGAAAGCCTGCAACCAACGGGGGTCGTATGCCGTCCTGCCAGCTTCAATATTCATTCGCAACAGCAGCATCTGCCCCATCAAAGAACCCCATTCCGCGCCGATCGCCAACCACTGTTCGGCAATGTTTCGATCGTTTGGCAGTCGGCTATCCCCTGCGAGATAACAGCGCCCGATATCCACCAACCCTTCGCGCACACTCAGATCGACGATGCTTTTGGGTTCACGGGCGGACACCAGGTCGAAATCTTCATCCAGAAGCTTCAGCTCAATGCTGCTCCAGATCGCAAGAAAGACGTCTGTGTTCCGTTTGCCGGATTCTTCCACGTCATTCTTCAATTTTTCGCCCAGAGCGAGCAGTTGGTCGATACATTGCGCGGTCATGTCAGCCTCCTTTTTGCGGAATGACAATGGTGCAGAGCATAGCGATGTAATACACACATGTCAACTATCCTGTCCTGTAACATGGTTTTGCAGTTTTCCGTTTTTATGTAGATCTGTCAGCACCCGTTTTGCAGGACGGTGGCGGTGGGATACCATATAATGCAGATCGTTCAAAAGCGCTGTCCTAGAGGTGTTCATGTCCATCCGTGCCTACCCGATCCCGATTGAAGATTTACGTAACGTGCTGACGCTTTCTCACCTCAGTCTGGTGGAGATAGCGCGCAGATTTGGGGTGAGCAGAAGCAATCTGATGGGGGTCGTCGGCGGTAGGCGGACGCTCAGTGATGACAGACTCCTGCAGTTGGTGGGCTGGGCGGGGCTGGTGGCGGATATGGATGCTTCGGATACGCTTCACCTTGGTTCTGGAATCCATCTTTGGAAGATCGCTTCCGAAACGCAAATGGAGGCTTTTTTGCATCTGCCCACGGGGATGTTGCCGGAGAATTTGCGGTGGAGCGTGGCACTCGAATTCTCACCCCAGGAGCGGGACTGGATCCACCTCGTGGCCGAGGTCGGCAAGGACTGCTGGGTGCTGCTGTCCGTCCGGCCCGTCTATTTTGCGTTGCTCCGGGATCGTGTTCCGGGCGTTGGACGCCCCATGGGGATGGCGAGTCTACAAAAGCCGCTGAACCAGATCATCGCCACTACCGGTGCCAAGGGTTTGTATGTTGCGTGGGCGGAGCAGCCACAAACGCTCTCCTGGGTGGAGCCCGAGATGCGGGAGCGCTATGGAGAGGATTTGTCTGCCTGGATGGCTTGGGCGCGTCAAAAGTTGGCTTTGGACACCAGTGAAATGAGTGGCCAGACCAATCCACCGATGGCGGTACCAAATGACGCGCGGGACGATACGGTTCCTTGTGATCAGGCCTGGGCACTGTTTGCTCACCGGCTGGATGTCGCCGGCGCCGCGCACCAGGATGTGGCGGATATGCCGATATTCAACATGGAAACGGTCCATGATTATCCTGTAGGCATGCTGCGGTTGGATCGGACATGGCTGGGCGACGCCCTGCTGGAACTCGGGAAAACTGGACGGCTGCGATGCTATGTGCGGGCAGACGGTGCTGCGGTAGTGGTCATAGTCTCGCCGTCGGCCGCACGCTGTGGATTGCCGCAACACTGGGTTGCGCCACCAACGGCGGAAGGCTACCTGATATGGCATGACCAAATCCTGGAGATATCCGCTCACGTCGGGACTGGCGACCACTGTATTGGGCCGGTTGTCGCATCCTGGAATCGCTGCGCGAAAATTCCCTCATAAATAGTGCCCCCTCCGCGGTAGGTGGACTGCGGGACGTTCATCTTCGATACGGAACCATATCGAAGATGAACGTTTTCTAATGGGCAGTTCGGTATGGCTGCAGAGCGTATTAGCACTTCCTGTTTGTCACCATTTTGGTGTTATTTTTGGGCCATTTTGGCGCCATGCTGGTGAATGGTGACATTTTGTCGATATGTTGGTGACAAAACAGCGCCATTTTGGGCGCCCGAGGTATTTTACTGCTGTCGTTGGTCGGTTTTTGGTGCCCGGGGGTCATCGCGGATTCTATGGAACAGCGCCATGGGTTGCCCGACGGCAAAACTGCATTGAAGAAAATCTGTAAACGCAGTTTTCGTGGGGCTTTTTCTTTCGTTAAAAACATGCATTCGATAAACCTAGCAGGGGGAGTGTTGAGCATGGATCGGATTTTTGTGCGGGATCGTGTCCAGAAGACAGTGATAGAATTCCGTACGTATCGGCTCTCATCTTCGCGGCGACAATCAAGTATTGGCCGCGGCGTTTTTCCGCATGGACTCCACCGCTTGCCCCAACTCTTCCTGAAAGAGATGGCTACGCCTATGCAACTGACCGAGCAGGCGACGGCGTTCCTCGCGCATTCCGCTTTGCCGTACCTGAAGAATTTCCCGACCCAGGGCATGCACTGCTTCGTGCTCAGCTAGCAAGGTCTCCACCCCGGGCAGTTCTGATGCGTGGGCGAGCAGCCAAGTCGTAATCGGGCAGGCGGCCAATTCCGTATGCTCGTTAATGCCATGGTTCATCGCGGACTCTTCTGCCGCATGCACCCAAAGCAGATGCTGATACAGCGCCACCAGCGGCGTGTCCGCATCCCCGGACCCGAGGACAAAGGTGCGCACAAAATCAGCGACCGCTTCTGCCTCCAGCGGCCTGGCGATGGCATATCCCTGGAGATAGTCGACATCCATCTCGCGCAGGAGGGCGATGTGGGCTTCGCTTTCTACCCCTTCCACGGTGATAAGGATGCCCATCCCCAAACCCAAGCTGACGAGGCTCTCGACGAAGATCAGATCCTGGGGCTTGTCCGACAACTCGCGGATGAAACCCTGATCGATCTTGATCTCGTCAATGGGCAGGTTTTTGAGTCGCAGGAGGGAGGCGTACGCGCTCCCTACATCATCCAGGGCGATTTTGACGCCCGCGCTGCGCAGCCGTCGCAGATGCTCCAGTGCGACCTCCTGTTCGAGGATTTCCCCGATCTCCAGCACCAGGGATTCCGGGAGGACGTTCGGATACGCCGCCAGGATGCCAAAGACCGTATCGGCAAATCCGGATTGGTCAAGTTCTTCCGGGGTGACATTGATGCTGAGGAAGAGATCCAGTCCGGTTTCCCGCCATTGCGCGAGGTGCTGCAGTCCCGTTTGCAGCACGAAGCGCCCCAATGCCTGACGCTCCCGCACGCCAAGGGAAGAGAGGAATCGATCTGGGGAGACCTCCCGGCCGTTTCGGTGCCAGCGGGTCAGGGCCTCAAGGCCCGCCACCCGGTCCGTCGTCGAGGCTACCAGGGGTTGATAGCGTAGTGTCACCTCTCCGGTGATCAAGGCCCGCAGAAAATCCTGGCGCAACATTTCATCGCCCACGGGGATGGTACCGAGATCCGGGTGATAGATCTGCACCCAACCCCCGCTCGTCCGACCGGGGCGCGCCTTGGCGGCATACATGGCCTGGTCGGCGTGCCGCAGGAGGAGATCGGTGTCCGCCTCGTCGAAGGGATAGATAGTCAGCCCCAGACTCGCCTGGAGGCTAATTTCCTTTCCCTGGATCAGGAAGGGTTGCGCAAGTGCGGTCTGGAAGCGGGCTAGGACCTGATCCAGTTCATCCATGTCCCGCAAGCCTTCCAGCAGCAGTACAAACTCATCGCCGCCCAGGCGTGCCACGGTATCCGTCCGGCGCAGAGCGTCTCGCAGGCGGTGGGCCATTTCTTTCAGCAGGTCGTCACCGGCTGCGTGTCCATAGGTATCATTGACCGGTTTGAAGCCGTCGATATCGAGAAAACCCACTGTCAAGAGGCGCTCCTGACGGTCTGATCGCGCCAGCGCCTGTTCTAAAATCAGTCGCTGGCCCTCGCGGTTGGGCAGGCCAGTCAGGGCATCTTGGGTTACCTGTGTGGTCAAAAGATGTTGCTGGTCGTGCAGACGCATCAGCATGCGAACCGTGCTCACACCAAATATCAGGATTCCCAGGATGACGCCGATCGCCAAGGGCAAGCGGGCCCTTTCTTGGTGCCACCATAATTGCTCTACCAGGGCCGATGACCAGTGCGTTTCTACTGTCCAGGGATATCCGGGCACCGCCACGCGAACCTGATTTGCTGCAGAAGCGGCCCGTGCGGGAAGGGTAAGGACAGTAAAGCGCCCCTGTCTGAAGATACCTAGCAGGCTGTCGGACTTTCACTTTGTGCCGAATTATCTTATAATTACCTATGATTCAATGTGATGAGTGAAATATGTCCCACTTTCTCGATGCTGATCGCAAGACGGATTATCTCCTGCCGCCCTCCATGGAGGACTGGCTCCCAGAAGGTCACCTGGCGCGATTTATTGTGGAAGTCATTGATCATCTCGACCTCTCGCAACTGGTTAAACAATACGCAGGTCGCGGTCATAAGGCCTATCACCCAGCAACCCTACTGGCGATTCTGGTCTACGGCTATGCCAACGGGGTCTTTTCCAGCCGTAAACTGGAACAAGCCACCTACGATTCCGTGGCTTTCCGTTATCTCGCGGCAGGCAGCCATCCGGATCATGATACCCTGGCCACCTTCCGTCGCCGTTTTCTGAGTGAACTGCAGGGATTGTTCGTGCAGGTGCTGGAACTGGCGCAAGAAATGAAACTACTGAAGGTCGGTCGAGTGTGTCTGGATGGCACCAAGATCCACGCCAACGCTTCCAAACATCAAGCTCTGTCCCATGGGCATATTGAACAGATGGAGCGCCATCTCAAAGCCGAAGTCCAGGAGCTCTTCGCGCTGGCAGAACAAGCCGATCAGGCCGGGATTCCCGAGGGCGTGAATCTGCCCGAAGAGATCCAGCGCCGCGCAGACCGGCTGGCCGTGATGGCGGCGGCCAAAGCGAAGATTGCCGAGCGGGCGCAGGCCCGTTATGCCAAAGAGAAAAGCCATTACGACGCGAAAATGGCGCACCGCGCAGAACGGGAAGCCCTGGGGCAAAAACCCCGAGGCAAAGCCCCCCAGGCACCGGACCCTGTGCCTAAAGCGCAAGATCAGATCAATCTCACCGATGAAGAGTCCCGCATCATGCCGGTCTCGGGTGGCGGCTTTGAACAGGCCTATAATGCCCAAGCCGCAGTGGATGACCAGACGATGCTGGTGGTGGCCACCGGGGTCAGTCAGGCCCCCAATGACAAGGAACAGGTCATCCCCATGCTGGAAACGCTCCAGGCGCAGGGAACCACCCTGGGACCGATAGAAGCCCTGGTGGCCGATACGGGTTACTGCAGCGAAAAGAATGTGGAAGCCTGCGAAGCGCTGGGCATCACCCCATTCATTGCCGTGGCACGGGAAGCACACCATCCCGACTGGCGGCAGCGGCACAGTGAACCGGAAGCCCTTCCTCCGGAAAACGCGACCCGCATGCAAGCGATGACGCATCGTCTGAAGACCCAGGCAGGCCGCAGTGTTTACCGCCTCCGCAAACAAATTGTGGAACCGGTCTTCGGCATCATCAAATCGGTGATGGGATTCCGGCAGTTCTCCTTACGCGGTCTGCGTCAGGTCCAGGGGGAATGGAGTCTGGTCTGCCTGGCGTGGAACATAAAACGCATGGCCGTATTGCGTTTGTAGGGCAGGAAAATGCAGATAAACCGCAAAAAACAGCGTAATAATGACCGAAACCGGCTCCAAATGAGCCATTTCAAAAAATCAGGACGTAATTTGGCCGTAGTCCGAAGTTAAAACCGACGGGCTGCTAGCAGTGCCCAGATGGTTCGGGCCATCTTGTTGGCCAATGCCACCACCGTCACATTGTGTGGCCGTCGGCTGAGGAGCTTGTCGATCCAGGGATTCCGGTTCTTGATCTGGAAGTTCACTACCGCCCGTGCCCCATGGGTCAACAGAGATCGCAGATAGGTGTCCCCCCGTTTGCTGATGCCCAGCAGCCGGACCTTGCCACCTGTCCCACTCT
>DAIAVG010000023.1 GCA_027445725.1 Acidithiobacillus sp. | reverse complement strand
TCCAAATTCAGTGCAGATGGCCTCGCCTCCTACTATATGGGGATTGGCCTGCGCATCAAAAACGGCATGGAACCCGAAAGAGCGGTTTCGGACATGAAGTCCCAACCACGCCACTTTCGCCTGCGCATGGCCGCGCAGGACTTGAGCAACCTGATGCGCACCGGCATGAAAATGGGCCAAGCGATGGGAGTCGCCGGCTTCCCAGAACGGGATTGCGCCATCATTTCTGCTCTGGAACAGGGTGCCAAGGCGGCCAACGGTTTTGAGAACATGAGCCTGGACTATCAGCGGAATGCGGAAATATCCCGTAAAGTACGGGGTATGCTCATCGAGCCCACGTTCATAGGCATTGCCGGAGTGATTGGCATCTGGTTCACCATTGTTTACGGCGTGCCTATCTACCAGCACGCCTTCGCGCAACTGACGAGCAATTCCAGTTCAAAAATTCCAGGCTACGCGCGCGCTTTCTACGGATTCGCCGACCAATTCGACAAAGACATTCCTCTCAATTCCGTCCTGTATTTTGCCTCCGTGGCAGGATTCGTCCTGTTTCTCCGCTCGGTCTACTTCAAACGGATACTGGATACGGTGGGCACCCTGCGCCGCTTCTCGGAAATGGTGGATAACGCATCGCTCTGGGGCGGATTCCGTCTGCTCATTGAAACGAGCATTGACCAGGATAGTATCCCCTTCATGCTGGCCAAGAGCGCGGCACGATCCGACAGCCGCAAAGCGTTTGAGGCATTGGGTGCCAGAGTACGCCAGGGCACCCGCTACCCGGTCGCCATCCGCGAAAGCGGTTTTCCGGATTACATTGCCGGCGACGCCGCCTCCGCCATGTCCGCACCAGGTATCAATGCACAGGTGCAGGCCCTCGACATGATGCGGAACATTCTGGCGATGCGCGTCTCGGAAATGGCGGAAAAGGTCGTGGTTATTTCCAGAATCCTGACCCTGATTGCCGCTGGTGCTCTGATTCTCGGTATTGCCATGCTGACCTTCATGCCGATCCTGATGACGGAACTCACCATGGTCTGAGTAGGCTACTCGATCAGGATGATTGCCGCACCAAAAATGACGACATAAAACTGTCGAATCTTTTGGTAATGGCGCAAGGATTACGATTGTGACTGCGTAAAATATGCTTTATAGACAACATACGGGTGCCATCATGTCCACGTTCAAAAAAGCTTGCCGATCCCACCAAAACGCCCTGCGCCCCCTGACCTTGGCGTGTATGGCGGCATTGCTGGGGGCGTCCGTTTCACTGCCCGCGCAGGCGGCGCTGGTCAGCCAGGGGGCCATCCAATCTCTGATGGTGACGGAGACCGTCGCCAACGCAGCTGCACAGACCGTGGCGTCGACAGGTCCGCTCTCCGACAGTGGCGGATACCAGGGGCAAAATCTTACCGGTGCCAATGCGAACGCATCCAATCTGGGCGTCGTTCCGCCCAACACCACGCTCAGTAGCACGATTTATCAGAGCAACACGGATGCGGTGAATGCGGTAGTTGGATACCTGAACCCATATCTCCAGCAAATCGCATCCACCGTATCAGGGGCGATGAAAAGCGCCGGCAGCGCCAGCGGTGTTCAGATGGGTCTGTTCACGTTCATCCAGAACGTGCAGATTGCCAATCCTGCCGGTGGAAACCCATCACAGGCACAGGTATACGCCTCACTGATTGTGCAACCCAACGGCAATTACCAGTTCCTGGGCGGGAATATCAACAATGACACCCTATACCTGCTCTATGCCATCTACCAGCAGAGCAAAACGGCCTACTACCTTCCGCAGAACTGGACCGTACCCTATGCGGGTGAAACACAGTGGGAACTGTATCAAGTCACCGTTCAGGGGAACAGTATTCAGGGTGCGCCAATCCCGGTGGGCGGCACGCTTTGGCATATCATCAACGATAACGGCGCATACGACGCCCAAACCAGCACCACTTCCAGCGGCAAGCAGGTAACCAGCTATGCCAGCGCGGTACAAAACCTCGTCAACCAGCAGATCAGCCCGCTGATGAAACAGTACAACGCCACGTTGGGCATCCTGATGTATGGGCAGCAGGTCAAGGTGGCGCGCAATGCTTCCGGGCAGCCGCTAACAGCGATTTCGGTCAACCAGCGCGTGTTAACCTCTACTTGCGGCTCCAGCGGCACGCTATCCAACAACGGTCAATACGGATACCTGTTGAGCGAGACGGATAACGAATACATCGTTCAGCAGAATGGCGCTTATGCGCTGGCCGGACAGGTGCAGCAAAATCAAATATCACCGACCAACAACTTCTCGGAATCCGCCAACGTCGGAATAAATCCTCAATACAGTAATTATGTCAATGACGTGGTGTTCCCCATCGCGCCCGATCAGGGGCAAGTCGTGAACTGGGAGAGCGGCAACCCGTTACCATCCAGCGACTATGTCAATGTCGCACCGCTCACGAACAATGCGACCGGTGGAGGCAGCAGCACTATCAATACAGCGGTGGGGACGTTGAATGTATGTGTTGGCGCGCAAGTATACAACATGTCATCCCCAACCTGGTCTGGGCCATACGGTTCGACCAAAGGCGGGAATATAGATTGGAATACCATGCAAACCGTGGCCGAAGTCTCCACTCTGTCTGTGAACGGTTCGGTGGACAGCGCATATTTTGCAGGTGCATACAACCCGGCGCCGGCACTACAGTGGAACCCATCAATACCGGACCCATTCATGCCGGGTGGCACGGCCCCTCTGATTGACCCAGTAATATACAACTACATTTTGGACCTGGATAACGGGCAATGGGGAGGCGGTACTTATTATTATGGGTGGAGTTGGTATGGTGGAAATCCGCCACAAAATATCGGCTCCGCCTACATTTTCATGGGGGCACCAGGAGGAACCTACACTTGCGTAGCGGCGGGGTGTGCCTATTCTCCATCATTTTATATGTATTTTTAACATTTATGAAAAGAACTCAGCCGATCCTGGCGGTAAACCAGGCAGACATGATCCGCCTACGGACAAACTTTTTTGGTGAGCAGATAGACCTACCTGGTCCCATTCTGGAAAAAAACGGCTTTCTGTTGTCCGACGAGCAAGGGGTTTCCGGGTATTTCCTGATGGTGCCGTATAGCCCCTTCGCTTTTCCGAAACCCTGCTTCCCCCAAGATTGGCGGCCGCGTTCCAATTACGCGCACATCGTTGCATTGGGTGATGAGCGTCCCGGAAATGTATTGCGCTTGGTGTCTGGCATTACCCATGCCATCGACTTGCGCCATTATCAATTCCCGTTGGTCATCACGAGTTTCGGGAACAGTGCGCAGGGTCGGCGGCTGCTGGATCTGCTGGGTTTCAGCCGGGTCGATGGTAACCATTACGCCGTTCAGGTTCATTCACTGAATGACCTGATCGCACATGGCAAACAATCGGTCATGGAACAGATTCGACACCGGGCCACCATGCGCAAGACAGTCCCACCTACCACGATGGACTATCCTTCAGGACATGCAGATGATTAGCATCCATTCTTCCAGATTGCGTCGTTGTACCATGGAAATCCACCAGCCTTGGGCACCAGGGCGCTTCGATTTGCAGACAAACCACCAAATAACCCTGCTCCCAGATGTGAATGACGTGTCGGTTTATACGGTAACGCTGGTTGTCAAAGTCGACGTATTGATGCAATCTCGCCCCTATTTGAATATTGAAGTCGCGTATGAAAGCCGCGTCCAGGTCGATCTGGCCACATATGAGCACGTCGAGAAACTAGATCAAGCACTATTGGTGCGGCTGCCCATGCTGATGTTGGATTATGTGCGTCCAATCGTCTCCGCATTGAGCACCCAAGCAGGTTATCCAGCGGTTTGTCTGCCTCCCACTAATTACGCAGGCTTCCTGGAATCCAGAATACAGGCGCAACCATCCATTCCAAAACCATTACCGGCTTCGACGAACCCATTCACCAGTCACTAAGGCGCTTTATCAGATGCTCAAACACGAAATATTCCGAACCATATTGACCGTTGCCACCCTGCACACCATTCTGGGGACCACCGCCATGGCCAGCGAACCAAGCAGTCTGGATATCCATATCGCGAAAGTCCCCATCACCAAACTTGCGGTCAGCCAAGGACTATGGAAGGGCACCGCCATTCTGGAGACAAACGGTCACTCCATCCGTCACACCGTCTCTGTGTGCATCTCATCGCCCAAGCGGTACCTTCAACAGCAGACTGGAGCCAACACAGACGGCGGCTATGTACCGCCTAACTGCAAGCTGTTCCTGACCGCTAATACCAACCACGACATCTCCTATCGGGAGATTTGCGTGCCGCAACAATTTATGGGTACTGTTACGAAGATTGGCGTGCACCACATCCACTCCCTGACCCTGTTGCCCGCTTACCTGGACCAGTCGGCTACTATCACTCTGACGGGCGCGGTCATACAAGCGACAACCTCGCGCACCATTAAAGTTCCGGAGGCCACCAAAGGCCATCGTCACCAACCGTCTTATCGACTGATCTCCAATAGCATGCACGGCGATTTTCGACTGGTCTCCACGACCTGCCCGAAGCCTGTAAAGGTTCCGCTGAACAAGCATTTCCACCCCGAACCAATACCTGGGTTGGCAAAAAATTCATCCGCCGCACCGTGAATTACTAAGCTTTAAGGCCTCACATCGGCCGGGATCAATATGATCCCGGCCGATGCTTTTCCGCTGAACAGAAGCCCTGTTTTCCATAGCAATCAACTGCCACCCCCAAAAAACCAACATTGACTGTGGCCGGATACGTTTTGTCGAGCCAGCCATTAAATCACTCCACCACCACTTTTTCTGCAAACAAGCTGCTATTTAGTCTTTTTTTAGACAAACAAATACACACTCAAACCAATAAAATGGCGATGTCGGCGTCATATTGCTCCGACGCATCCACCTTCGCCATAGGAACTTATGTCATGCTTATCCAAATACAAACACGCGCTCAACACTTGCGTCAGCGCTTATTTCGTGTCCGCCCGGAGTCACCGGACACCAATCAGAGTGAACGCGGTTTCACCCTCGTGGAACTCATCATCGTCCTCGTCATCCTCGGTATTTTGGCTGCCGTCTTCCTGTCCAAGATCAACCTGGGTTCCGCCAAGGGCAAGACCCTGTACCTTGCTTTGACCAGCACAGCGCATAGCGCCGAATTGTTTGATGCATCTCTGGGCACTTATCCCACCGTCTACGGGGCGACATTCAACCCAACCTTCGGTAAAAGTGCCGCAGATAACACGACCGGTGCCGACCTAACCAACACCTGGAATGGACCCTACGGAAAGGCACGCAACATCGGTACAAACGGCAATTTACATCTCGATAATGTCGCAACCGGTGTCACCCTGACCTTCTCTCCGCTCAATAGCGGCGCCACAGGCGCGTTGCCAAATGGCCTAGCTTATCAGTATGCGGTGGTCGCCAATAATGTGCCTAACAGCATCGCTGCGGAAGCGGTAAAGATCTGTAATGGCGCCGGCAATACTTCGGCCACCAATGGCGGTAGTTGTACGTTAGTCGCGGGGACGGGGACAACTTCCACTGTGTACTACATTTTCGCGCAGAACCAGGACGGGGCATATTGATGTCCCAGGTCAACGGCAATATCACACACCGCATGCATGACCAACAAGTCGGTTTTACGCTTGTAGAACTGATCATCGTCCTGGTCCTGCTCGGCGTTCTTGCTAGTATTGCCTTGGCCTATGTAGACCTTTCCCCGACAAAGGGGAAGGTCATTTATGACCGTGAAGTGGGGGTGGCCCGCGCTGCCCAACACTTTGCCAGAGATACCGGGTGTTATCCGGCATCTCTCCCTATTTTATACAACCCCAACCTGGCTGGTGATGGTACGGGGCTTGCTGGCTGTCAACCAAACTTCAACCAATGGTCAGGGCCTTACCTAACGGGGATGGTATTTTCCGGCGCTGGTGAACAACTGGCTCAGAATGTAACAGATTCCTCTGGGAGCGTTCTCGCTATCGAGACCGGTGGGTGGTTAGACGCAACACCGCAAATGAGCGGCGCCGGGACAACGGAAATTGCCGCAGTGGCCGGCCCGCTATCTCCGCAGGTCCAGAGCCAGGTGTGCAGACGCTGTGGTGGATGCGTACAGGCAGATGCATCCTCTGGCCCGGCTACACGGTGCTTCGAAAACAGTTCATCGGTGGGTTATGTCTTTGCAACCGAATAAACCAAACCAGGAATCCGGCATTGCCGCCATCCTGCTGGTTTTGGCCATCATGGCATTACTCAGCACCGTAATCGCCTTGGCTGTTGCACATCAGGACCTGGATAGTCATGCGTCTCTGCAGCACGACCAGCTTGTTTATCTGCAACGGGCACAAAAGTCCCTGCGCCATTGGTATGTCAGTAACGCAGGCGCCTTCGATGCGGGTGGTGCCGGCTCGACCTCGCCTTGGAACGCATCACAAATACTTGCAATGTCCGGAGCTCAAGTGCGCTGGAATGCGACATTATTTGTTTCTGGAGAACAATGCATGGCGGCGGCGCAAGGCAATATCTGTTACCACACGCTCTGGTTCGCTGTACCCGATGTGGCCGGCCCCGCGCCTAGCCTCAACGGGAACAACTTCAATCCCGGGAATGCCCAATATGTCAGCGTATCCGGGGAAAGAATCGAATCCGCTCTGTATAACCGCAGCATGGGCCAACTCAACAACATGGCAGCCACCTTGCAAGCCGCCTATAACAGCTATTCCCAATCCTCGGCGATTCACAATAGCAATATCGACTGGTTCGCCCCAAGCGGCTGCACCCCATCCGGATCTGGGCCTTTCCAATGCTCCAATGGCGGGTATATCGATCTGTCGCAATTTCTTTCCGGTAGCGGCATCGCCAGCCGGTTCAACGGAGCAAATGCCTGGGGGTTGCCGGTCCTGGCCAACAATTCCGGCAACCCTGCGAATGATGTCGCTTCCCCATTCACCATGATCCTGCAAAGCCCGTTGCCCTGGATGGGGGAGACCTTGCAGGCCACCATCGTGCAACCTTTGTGACCACTGTATAGGAGTACGTATGTCCGCGTTTGTCAAATGGTTTGAATCTCACGGCGAAAGCCTGCCGGGAAACTGGTCAGATCTGCTCCTCAAGGAAGGCCGGGCGCCAAAGTATGCGAACCAGGCAGGGTTGGTCATCCCTATTCCGGACGCTCCAATTCCCGAGCACGCGGACTTCGAACTTCTTCTGAAGGCACAGACTCGGTCGGACTATCGGTTCGAGTTACACCACCTGCACGGAGAGGATGGCCAACCACGCGAACTGGATTTTGCCGCCCAACTGGATGGCCTGCGTTTCCGCTGCAACCTCTTTCACTATATGGGGGGAAACCTTGCGCTTGTGATGCGGAAATTGAATGCGCACATCCCGGAGTTCAGCACGTTGGGATTGCCTCTGGATATTGTGCTTCCACTATTTAATCGCAGCTCAGGGATTCTGATTTTTTCAGGGGCAACCGGTTCCGGGAAAAGCACTACCCAGGCATCCGGGTTGATAGCCCAATCACACCGTCCCATTCACATCCTGACTATCGAGGACCCGGTGGAGTATCTTTTGCCTACCGACCGCTCGGCCGAGATCACCCAACGCGAAATCGGCGTAGATAGCACCAGCTTTGGCACGGCCCTTCGCGCCGCGCTGCGCGAAAAACCCACCTAAAAGCATACATCAGGCATCCGACCTTGGATTTGATGTTGTGGTGATGCGCGATGGAGGTGACTCATGAAAGTGCTCTGCGAAATCGAAACGGCCACAATGTATGCCACGGTAGCAGAGGTTGCACTATCAGACATTGGCATACCTGAAGGAAGGGCACCGCGGAATCTTGTGCGCAGCATTGCACACCAAGGTGTCATTGAGCCGGTAATACTCAAGTACGCAACTTTCGGTGACAATCAGTTTGAAGTGGTTGCCGGTCGCCGGCGTCTTCAGGCGTGTCGTGAATTGAAACTGGAAAGTGTGGTATCGCTGGTCCGATCCAAAGCGGAAAGCGAAACGGCACTCGCATCGGTCACACTGTCCGAGAATCTAGTGCGCTCAAGGAACCTGCTTTCCGAAGTGGAAGCGTTCCGAGAACTCCGTATGGGCGGACTCGATGATGACGTCATCCAGAGCGAACTTGGCTTGTTCCGCCGTGATGTCCGCGGGCTGGAAACACTTAGCCAAATGGCACCAGCCACTGAGGAAGCCCTGCGTACCGGGAAAATTAGCCCATCATCTGCAAAAACGCTGGCGAAATTACCTCCTGATGTTCAGGAGGCGTTCTTTTCTGAAAATCCTCCAGAGAAGAGCAAATACACGCTGAAAAGCGTGCAGGCATGGCGGATGCGGTACCTGTTCCCGTCTAATCAAATGTCCTGCCTGGAAACCATCCCCATGTTTTAACTACATCGAGGACATCCTTACGGGTGTCCTCCCAGGAGTCGCCATGAATAACCTCACCCAAAAAACGGGTTCGCGCGGTCAGGAAAGGCTTTATCCTGTTCCTCAGCACTATCCTGATACTGTTCCGTCACAACAGCCGGCAGGGGTCAGTCATTCTGACGTGCAAAAACCGCCTCAACGTGGAAAAAGCACTTTCCGGTTCATCCTCGTTGATGAACCACCCCTGTTTGACCAGTGGGAGCCAGCAAAACCTGATGTGACTGCCAACGCCAGGACTGTGCGCGGCAAATACTCGAAACCTTTGCGCATTGAAGATGCGGAAGATTTGGGGTGCGTCCTCGATCTCGACGAAACGGTGCCAGAGAAGCGTCCAAATCACTTCTCACCGGAAGAAAACGAGTCATTGCACATTGCACTTCTGGAAGCATCTCTCAGCGGATTGCAGGTGGCAATTGAACATTGGCACAAGGATGTAATAAACGAAATTCTGACCTGGATTTACGACGATCATATTCGTCCGTTCTCGTTCAGAGTTTGTTGCGCCATCGAGCATATGGACTACCGCGTCATTCGTGATGGCATTGAAGAAGGCTTCAAAACGAAGGGGATCCCGTTCATCGTGGATGCAGCTTAACGCCTAGCCCTCTGAGAAAAAGCATCGTTCCATCCCAAGCCGGCCTACTAGCGATAGTTCGCCGGCTTCATCTTAAGGAGTTTGTATGAATCCGTACTACCCACTGGTTGATGGCAGCAAGGCCATCTCAACAGGTTTTTTCCAAAAATCCATTCCAGGCGCAGAACCATTAAAAATCCCTGCGCAAAAAGACGAGTCCCTTTCGTCTGCCGGTTGTGATGTGTATGTTGACCGGGAAAACCGGTGCGTAATCACGCGCACGGGTAATTCTGTCTACGTGTCGCAGCACTCCGCCGCTGATGCGTTTGAATCCTCCCTTGCCGCTTTGAGGCGCTTCCGTCGGGCCAATATGGACGATTGTCCATGACCTGCCGACACGACCTCCCGAATTCATTTTTACACCCCAAGCAAGGAGGTTTTTCATGCATCAACATTACGATCTGGTTGAAACAAGGGCTGCCGCCCACCAGCGTTGGGATATGATTCTGGAGCAATTGGCCCCGGAGATACGCCCCGCTCTGGATAAGGTAGGCCGTCATATGCCATGCCCCGTCCATGGGGGGAAAGACGGCTTCCGCGTATTCAAGAATGTCGCCGAAACCGGTGGCGGCATTTGCAACACCTGCGGAAATTTCCACGATGGCTTCGCGCTCTTGATGTGGCTGCGAAATTGGACTTTTCGTGAAGCGTTGATATCTGTATCAAATCTTCTTGGTACCGGTAGCATTCCTGAGATCTCCGCCAGGCCAAGGCCTGTGCATATCGCTCCCGAAAGGGCCGATATCCGCAAACGTCTATCGGATACCTGGGCAAACAGCATTCCCATCACCGACCCAAAGGCCAAGCCGTTGCGGGCATACTTACATGGACGTGGTATACCGCTACAGAAATGGCTCCATTTGGTGCCCGAACATGAAGATGTGCTGCGTTTTCATCCATCGCTTTCTTTCTATGAAGAAGGTGAGCTACTTGGAAGGTGGCCAGCAATGATTGCCATGGTGACTCAGAGCAACGGGTCACCGGTTAACTTGCACCGCACCTATATAGCACATGACGGATCTGGAAAGGCGCCTGTCAATCCAGCCAGAAAACTGATGTCTCCATACCCAGGTAGAAAAACACCTGGGTCAGCAATTCGGTTGGGCAATATAGAGTCTGGGCTCTGTCAGGTCACTGAAGGCATTGAAACCGCCTTGGCAGTCATGGTGGCACGTCAAAAACCGGTATGGTCCACGATATCTGACACCTTCATGGCATCGTTTATTCCGCCACCTGGAACCCATAGCGTAGTTATCTGGGCCGACAAGGACAGAGAGCAATTAGTAAAAAACGCATGGATCAGACCGGGCGAGCACTATGCGGAAAAGCTCCGAGAGAGACTGTCCAGCGAGGGTTACGCGACAAGGGTCCTGGTACCATCCGTAAATATCCCGGATTGTGACAAGTCGGTTGACTGGAATGATATTCTGGTGCGCTATGGCGCGGAGCATATCGGACCTCAACAACAGAACCATAAATCAGGCGTGCTTTCCAAAATCATGTCAGTTTGGCGTGCCGCGTGATTCTGCACCGATAAAACCAACTCACGATGGTGGGTTGGTTCTTATGCTTACCCGTCCGAAAGGATCAGTAGTGGGCTGTCTCTCACCATTCACTTGCAAGCCGCAAAACGGTTGCACACATCTGGCTGCATCTGCAGCCTATACTCTACGGTATGTTTCTGTACCGTCTTACCAACAGAAGGAAAAAACATGTTACAAGTAAAGGTCCAGATGGACCTTATCGGCCAAGCCGTGTTGACGTATCCGGAGAGGCCATACACCCCACAAGAAATTGTTGATATGGTGCATAATGACCGGGAGACCATACGCTCCCGGCTGGTAGCGGATAGAAGCACCGCCACCGCGCTCTGGATCAACAGCGCCATGAGTGGCAGTGGCAAAGGGCCAGAAGTCATGGGCAGAACGCCGCTGGAGCCCGCATACGCCGATGCTGGCAGCCTGCTGGAGTCGGCCATCATCAACAACAGTCCGAAGGACTTTTACGAGGCTCTTGCCTGTCTCATGATGAGCGAGTCCCTCATCGTCAATTCCGTTCCGCGCTTGGTGCGGAAATTGATCCCGTGACAGCAGCCACGGCAAACACATGCTTCACATAATCCGGTCAACGTAGAAGTTTTACGTTGGCCGGTTTTTTATTGTCTGTACTTCATGCTCCAGCCTGTCAGGACAAGCCGCGCGCGTCTCGGCCTGTCAGGAGGCTCAAATCCACAAACCCCATCCACGAAGTAATGGATTTTGGCGAATGCTAGCCAGAGTGCTAGCCAGAAAGAAAAAGGCACCTAGCAAATTTCGCTAGGTGCCTGTTTTTATTGGTGCGCTCGGAGAGAGTCGAACTCCCGACCTACTGGTTCGTAGCCAGTTGCTCTATCCAGCTGAGCTACGAGCGCGTGGAGGGCGTAATATACTCACAGACGGGGGGTCGGTCAATCCTCTCAACTACTCTTCTCAACTACTCTCAACTACTGCTGGCGCTACTCCCCGATGTACCTTTATCCTTCGCCATTTCCGCCTTGAGCTTGGCGAGATCATCATCCACACCACTCGTAGCGCGCACCTTATCCAGCTCTTTCTCGATCTGCCTACGGCTATCCAGAGGATCATTCAGCGCACCAGATTCCATCAGCCCATCCATGGCCGCTGCCTTGGCCTCCATGTGCTGAGTACGATCCTGAGCGCGGCGCATGGCATCACCGGCCTCATCCATGCCTTTGCCAATACCGGTGAGCGACTCGCTGACTTTGACTTCCGCCTGCGCCGCGGTCATCTCACTCTTGGTCACTTCCTTCTGCGTCCGGAACTGCTCGATATGGTCCTGCAGCTTATTCTCGTAATCGGTCAGCTTCTGCGCCTGAGCCGCGACGGTATCATGCGCTTCCTTGAGGGAAGCGATCTTCTGCAATTCGGACTGCTTCTGGGCCAGTTCAGCGCGCGCCAGGTCTTCCCGGTTGGCGCCCAGCGCCATACGGGCATCGGCGTCGGCTTTATCGGACGCTTTCTGCGCCTGCGCTATCTGGTTTTCCAGAGAGACCCGTTCGGTCACCACATCGGCAAGATGTCTTTTGGTATCCTGCAAATTCGCAACCATCTTCTCGTAGGACAGATCCAGGGCCTCTGCAGGGTCCTCCGCATTGTCGAGAAAATGATTCACCTTGCCTTCCAGTATTTCTGCGGCACGTTTAAATATCGACATCAGATCACTCCTTAGGACAGCATCGTGCTGTTCACTGCATCAATCATTCACCGGGATCACCAGTTGCGGACTCAGACCATCGACCAGTGCATCCGCATTTTCCATGGCCTTCACTGCCGTGCCCACCGCAAAAAACTCAATGATATGCGGCTTCCAGTTGTGACTACCTTCATGCAGTTGCACGCCGGTAATGCCATCCGCCTGGGCCTCCTGGGCTTCATGCTGCATACGCTCCATGG
>DAIAVG010000022.1 GCA_027445725.1 Acidithiobacillus sp. | reverse complement strand
GATATAGGCGTTGGAAATATGGGCGATTTTGAGCCCCAATCGCGATTGATCCGCAAACTGATAGGCCAGACTCAACTCCAGGCGGAACTGGAAGACGCCATCCAGATATTTGCCCCGCCCCTGATTATAGCCACCAATGCCGAGCACCGGCGTCAGCACCCAGTGATCCCAGGCAACATCCGAGTACAAGCCGGTGTAGCCCATGAAACCACCATTGGTATTAGCGACGATACCCCAAAGCGCACCGATACCGAACAACTTTGAAGCAGACTGGTATTCCAGATCGATTTCGGGAAGCGTCGCGTTACCCCGATGTCCGGGACCGGGCTCAACACCCGCCGCATTAAAGGCACCGATACCAGCGTTGAAATAAGCAGGCCCGCCCTGAATCACATGCAGCCCCTCACCATCCGCCTGCGCCGGACTAGCAACCAGCAGACCCAACGCGGTCACACCCAGCATCCCCGCCCAGATCCCGTTACCCTGCTTCATGACTGCTCCTTGTAGACTTACGTCCGTTACCTTGCCGACAGGAATCGTTTGCGTTATGGTATCAACCGAACGGTCAGTATGCGTTCACTCGGCATGCGTGTCAAAAAAATCTGACAGACCTAACCCACACAGACATTACCCGCAAGATCTATTTTAAACAGGGTCTTCGCATGAGTCGAGCTTCAGAAACAGGCCCGGAGAGTCACCCGGCTGCTTAGATTGCAACAAGGGACATATATGCGCTGGCTCAAACGCCTTTTGGTTCTGATCATCATCGTCGTGGTTGCCTTTGGCGCCTACGCCTACTTCCAGATTGCTGATTACTACCCCAACACGGACGATGCTTATGTACATGCCCATGTCGTGAACGTTGCACCGCGGGTGACGGGACATATCGTCGCTATTTATGTGCATGACAATCAGCTCGTACAGGCTGGACAGCCCTTGGTCAAAGTGGACCCGCGGGCCTACCTCTACGATGTGCAGAAAGCCGAGGCCGAGTTGATGCAGGCGGAAAGACAGACCACAGCCATTCGGGCAAATATTACCGGAGCACAGGCCAATATCAGCGCCGACCAGGTCAATTACCAGAATGCCCGGCGCAACGCACAACGCGCGGCGGCACTGGCGGCGCAAAAATACCTGTCTGTGCAACAGGCAGATAATCAACTGACTGCCGCCAAAAGTGCCGGGGCGCGCTTAGCAGCCGATCAGGCCGCCCTGGCGGAGACACGGGCGCAGCAAGTCCTCAATGGCGCCCGCATTGCCGCCGCGCAAGCGGCCCTGCGTACAGCCAAACTCTATCTATCTGAAACCACGCTTTACGCGCCCATCGCCGGGGTCGTCAGTAAAGTGGATAATATCCATGTGGGCGACGTGGCCAATATCAATCAGGACCTCTTTCCCCTGATCGGCAACGCGGAGTACTGGGTTGAGGCCAACTACAAGGAAACCGACCTCGACCGCGTGCGCCCGGGCCAGAGTGCAGAAGTCACCATTGATATGTACCCCAATCATGGTTTCAAAGGAAAGGTAGTGAGCCTAAGTGGAGGTGCTGGCAACGCCTTCTCTCTGCTGCCCCCGGAAAATGCTACGGGTAACTGGGTCAAGGTGACGCAGCGGGTACCGGTGCGTGTTCTCATCACCAACCCGGATCCCAAGTTCCCGCTACGGATCGGTACCAGTGCGTCGGTCACGGTGGATACGGGTGGAGCGCCGGGTTGGGTCAAGGCGCTGCGGCCTATCCTCTGAGAGATTGCGCCACCCCAGCGCGTTGGAGAGAGGCGCTAACGGCGGCGCTGCGGCCGATCTAAGCACTCGGGGGCGTCGACCCAGCTTTTGCCGCGCTATAGTGCTAGTAGCTGCGGCGCGGATGCATCCTCACTTCGTATCAGAGATCAACGTACCCACGCCCGCGTCGGTAAAGATTTCCAGCAATAACGCATGAGGTACCCGACCATCAATGATATGCGCGGCGTGTACCCCGGCGGCCACGGCATCCAGGCAGCACTGAATCTTGGGTAACATGCCACCATAAATACGGCCATCGGCAACCATCCGATCCACCTCGGCAGCCTCCAGACGCGTGCGCAACTGCCCGTCCTGATCCAGCACTCCGGCGACATTGGTCATCAGAATCAGCTTCTCGGCATTCAGCGTCGCGGCGAGAGCGCCTGCCACCAGGTCGGCATTGATATTGTAGGATTCGCCCAGGGAACCCACCCCGATCGGCGCCACCACCGGAATGAAATCGCCCTGATCCAGCAGGCGGATAATATCCGGGTCCACCCGGGCGACCTCGCCCACCAGACCGAGATCAACGCCATCCCGGCGCAAAGGACGGGCGCGCAGCAATCCGCCATCCTTTCCCGTCAGCCCCACCGCGCGGCCGCCCGCCCGGTTGATGGCTTGCACAATCTCCTTGTTGACGCGCCCGCCAAGGACCATTTCCACCACTTCCATGGTCGCCGCATCGGTCACTCGCATGCCATCCACAAAATGGGTCTGCACCCCGAGTCGCTCCAGCAGGGCACCGATCTGCGGTCCGCCGCCATGCACCACCACCGGATTCATGCCCACCTGTTTCATCAGGGTCACATCGTAAGCAAACTGCTCTTGAAGACGGGCTTCGGTCATGGCATTGCCACCGTATTTGATAACGATGGTACGACCATGGAAACGCTGCATGTAAGGTAATGCCTCTACCAATATATGTGCCTGCAGGTGGGGATCATTGTGCATAGAGCTCATCACGTACTCACCGTATCTACCGAAGACTCTGGAATCAGCCCGCGCAAAAGAATCTCCACAATTCCGGCGTCATAACCTGCGGGATCGTCGGCAAAGGTAATAGGCGGATAATGTCGCAGGATATCCCGGGATTGGAAAAAGAAAACATTCGCGCCCAACAGCAGGGTTGCCACCAGGGCCGGGTCAAAATCCACCCGCAGTTCACCCCGGGACTGGCCGGCTTCGAGCACTGCGACCAGTGCCGAAAATACATCAGCAAAGCCCTGTTCAGCAAACTCTTGCGCTCTGGGCGCGCCCTTTTCGAGAATTTCCCGCCATACCAGACGCACCCATTCCGGTCGGTCTAACAGAGCCTGGAGGTGGCAGCGCGCAAAATGCCGAAGCACGTCCACCACGGCTCCGTGGGCGTCGACCGCATCATTGAGCAATTTCCGCAAACTTTGGCTGGCCGCACGCAATACCGCAAGATAGAGCGCATCCTTATTGGGAAAATAATGATAGATATTGGCTTTGCTGATACCCGCCTGCAAAGCGATGGCGTTCATGGAGACGGCATCAAACGCCTTATCGGAGAAGAGCTTTTCGGCGGCCGCCAAAATCCGCTGTCGTCCCTCACCTTCGATTGCCAGTGGCAAATCCTCCACGATCCCCCCTCCGCCCCCAACATATGACGGTCGCCCTTGCACAGCGCTCGACCAATCGGTCAATATCTGAGCAGTGTAGCACCACCCATGGCGATTGTCCCCCTGCGGACAAGGGCGGATAGTTATCCACCATCCGCCCGCAATTTGCTATTCTAGGCGCCAAAGATTTTGGCAAAGGAACCACGCATGTTTACCCATACACCCAGCCAGGGAGATCTGTCTTTTTCTTTGTTGTTGCGAGCGCTTCGCGGCATCACCTTATGGCAGCCTATTCTGGTGTACGTCATCGCCGTCTTCCTGGGCATGACCGGCTTGGAACTCTTCGCGCAATGGCCTGGGGGATGGGCAGGTGCCACCATGGGGGTGATCATTCTGATGACCAGTTTTGGTGTCGGCTACCTGGGCGCTGGCGGCGTTCTACTGCACGAGGCGCGCGGCGACCCATTGCCGGGAGTGGCTAAAAGTCTCCGCTTTGGCATACGGGTGCTGCCGCGTCTGCTGGGACTGCTGATTATTGAAAGTCTCTTGCTTTTGGGCATTTTTGTCGTAGAAGTACTGGGATTTCTCGCATGCAAGATACCGGGGGTTGGCGCGATGCTCTTTGTCCCGCTCTTCCCTGCCATCATGTTGGTAAACGCCATTGTTTTTGTCCTCGCCATTATTGTCTTCAATCTCTCCGGGCCCGCGTTGTGGCACGGCGAAAGCGTAGGTAACTCACTTCGTCATACCATCTCCATCGCTCGCAATAAACCAGGCTCTATTCTGTTGATGATGTTACTGCTCGCCGCGTTGGCAACTGGCATGGGAATTATTATTGCGGTGATTCTCTACACCGGATACAGCATGGCACTAACGGCTGCAACTCCCGTGCTGGCCGAAGAAATCAGCCGCAGTGCAGACATGTTCTGGCAAATGCTGGGGGCACTGTCTGGCGATAGACTCATCAACGGCGAAATATTTGCGCAACCGGTGGCAACAAGCACCTCCTTATATAACGCAGGACTCAGCATGGGGGTTGGCCTGGCCGGTGCGCTGGTATTTATTCTTCCCAATGTGGTGTTCCTGCTGGGTATGGCACATATCTATATTGAGGCCCTTGAACTGGTAGCACCTGAGGATGTCTAATTTCGCCATGAAAAAATGGATACGCCAACTGGAAATTGAGAAAAACCGCTGCCAGAGTTGTGGTATGCCGCTACAGTTTGATCCCCAAGGCGGAGGGACGGAGGCCGACGGCAACCATAGCATCCGTTACTGTAGCTATTGCTATGCGGCGGGCCAGTTCAAGGAACCAGAACTGACGCTGGGCGCTATGCAGCACCGCGTCCGCCAACTGATGCGCAACCGCAATGCCCCATGGTATATCCGCGCTTACATGGCGCACCGTGTACCAACGCTGGCGCGCTGGCGGGGATGCAAAAAGCGTTAGTGGAATGCCGTATTACAAAAAGCCCCCGCATGCTCATCGCTTTGGGGGCCTCTGTACGCGAAAACCGCTCAGATTGGGGATTAAATCGCGGAACGGGGACGACGGCCACGACGGGGCTTCAGTTCCTGCATGAGCGCGTTTCCACGGTTATCCAACTCACCCAGCAGATGGCCGTTATCACCCACGCGGTCACGAACTTCAGCGACAGCCGCAAGAATCTGCGCAGGCTCCCAATCAGGCACCAGACGAGAAATGCGGTCCATCAATGACCGTCGTTGTGCCTCACGCTCACGACGTGCGCGCGGGCTTTCCTGCAAACTCCGCTTCTGCTGTTCAAATTTTGCTAACTGCTCACGCAGCCGCATCTCTGTCTGGCGTTGCTTCTCTTCTAAATCCGCCAGACGCTCTTCTGAGGTACGGCGGTGACGTTTTTTTGCTTGCGCTTCCATAGTCATTCACTCCTTAAAAATTAGGTTGCCATGGCGGACGAAATCACCAATGTGATAATTATGTCAGCTTGTTTTTGCTTTGGCAAATACAAACGCATCGGCAAAAACATGTTCTGGATTCAATCCTGCTCCCTGTAAAGCGTCGGATAAGGAAAAAACCATATCGGGATGTCCACAAATATAGGCATCGATTGCGCTCGCATCTGGAAAATCATGAATGACTTGTGCGGTAACATAACCAGTAGCTCCCGACCAGGAAGCATCCGGACGAGATACTATCCGGGTTACCTGAAAGTGGTCATGACGCGACTGCCATTCACTCAGTAAGTCCTGATAATAAAAATCCTCCACATGGCGTACACCCCAATAAAAATGGATCGGACGTACGGAGCCCTGCGCGAAGAGAGACTCGAGCATACTCTTAATAGGTGCAAAGCCCGTGCCGGTGGCCACCATCAGCAAAGGACGAGTGGATTCCTGACGAATAAAAAAGGTGCCTAACGGGCCTTCAAAACGCAGGATGTCCTTTTCTTTCAAAGCACCGAACACATGCCCGGTAAAGGCACCGCCAGGCACTTTTTTAATGTGCAGTTCTAACAGCGCATCGTCGCCGGGCATATTGGCGAGGGAAAAACCCCGCCTGCCACCATCTTTCAGAAGGATGTCGATGTACTGCCCAGGAAGGAACTGCAGGCGCTCCGTAGCAGGAATTTTTAGAAAGAGCGCGCGCACATCAGGTGCCAAATCCACTATTTTGACTACTCGCGACGGCAGGGTTTTGATCTGAATATCCCTTGCAGCGCCGATCTCCCGGACTTCTATCGTCACATCGGACAAGGGCACTGCCTGACAGAAGAGCGCCAGCCCCGCCTCCTTCTCCGCAGCCGACAACGTTTTTTCTTCCACCTTCCCGTAGTCTACTTCTCCGCTGAGAATACGCCCCTTGCAGGTCGCACAAGTACCATTGCGGCAACTGTAGGGGATGTTAAAACCGTGCCGTAGAGCCGCCTCCAGGATGGTTTCATCACCATCGCAATCCATCTCGTGGCCACTGGGTTCAATATGCAGACGGTAAGGCATAAGCACATCCTCTCATAACAATTTAAAATATTTCGGCGGACATTCTAACAGATGCGCGGCAGGTTGACCGTGCTTCACGGATACTCCCGGTTGAGATCATAGCGATTCACAATGCGGCAGAATAATTCCGCCGTCTGGCGCGCATCATAGAGCGCCGAATGCGCCTGCGTGTGGTCCCAGTCCAGACCGGCGGCCAGAGCGGCCTTGGCCAGCACGGTCTCACCATAGGCCAACCCGGCCAGACTGACGGTGTCAAAGGTACTGAAAAGATGAAAGGGGTTATTTTTAACGCCCGTCCGCTTTTCTGCTGCCTTGATAAAGGACAAGTCAAAAGAGGCATTGTGCCCCACAAGAATGGCACGCCGGCATTGCGCGGCCTTTATAGCCGTGCGCACCGGCCTGAAAACTCCGCGCAAGGCTTCCTCCTCGGAAATCGCGCCGCGCAACGGCTGAAATGGATCAATACCAGTGAATGCCAATGCTGCCGGGTCAAGCACAGCCCCGGCAAAGGGCTGCACATGAAAGTGGTGCGTGGCTATCGGCCGTAACTGCCCCACTTCGCCGCCGATTATAATCGCAGCCACTTCTAACAAGGCATTACGGTCAGGATCAAATCCTGACGTTTCCACATCGACTACTACCGGCAAAAAGCCGCGAAAACGTCCGGCCAAAGCCGCCATTAGCGTCTTACCCCTCAATACGTTGAGAAAAAACCAGAGCGCGTGGTGCGGCCAGCAGGACTGCGGTGGAGACGCTCAAGGTTACTGACGCAGTCAACATCACCATTACTACCAATTGCATGGATACCGCAGCAAGCGGTGCCATGCCCGCCAGAATCATGCCTGCGGTAATTCCCGGAATATGAATCATGCCGACACTTTTCAGGCTGTCGATAGTCGGGATCAATGCGCTGCGCACCACCATACTATACAGGTTGCGCATGGCCTGACGATGATTGGCACCCAGCGCCAGCATAGCCAGCAACAACTCCTCGCGCTGGTCCACCTCGCTGCGCAGACGGTTAAGCGCCAGCGATACCGCGTTCATCGCGTTGCCGATAATCATACCGCCAATGGGGACCAATGATTCGCCGCGCCAGAAGACCAACCCGGACAGGAGCATCCAACCAAGGGTGACGGTAGTCGCCACAGTAATGCTGACCACCCCGATCCAGTAGGCGTGAGGAATACCGGCACCACGCTTACGATTAAAACGACCGGCCATCAGGATCATGGCCACCAGAAAGAGTACCAGCAAAAACGGCTGGTGCTGGCGGAACAGCCAGCCCAGCAAAAACCCCATGATCCCTAATTGGACCATCGCCCGCGCCGCGGACCAGAGCAGTTCCTTGCCTACTCCGAGACGCTGCCAGGCAGACAAAGCCCAGGCACTGCCCAGGAGACCCATCACTCCCGCCATGGTCCACGGCGAGAAGGTGCTAAAAATATCCGGGGCTGCGTTGTTCATTCGCGTTTATACGCCTCTGACAGCAGACGCCAGTCACCCGCTACAAAGCCTTCCAGAGGCCGAAAGCGCTTTTTATAGTCCATTTTTGGGCTGCTGGCGACCCAGTAGCCGAGATAAAGATGGGGCAAGCGCTGTTTCCTGGTCCATTCAATCTGGCTGAGAATAGCGAAAATACCGAGGCCGCGTTGCGGCAGATCCGGCGTGTAAAAGGTGTAAACTGCAGACACACCACCGTCCAGCACATCCACCAATGCCACCGCTAGTGGGTGTTTATCCTGCTCAAAGACCAGCAAGCGGGCATCAACGCCACCGGTTTCCACAATCATTTCCCGATACAGGCGATCCGCGTGCTCGTCCATGCCGCCCCCCGGATGCCGCCAGCGTTGATAGTCCGCAAAGAGGCGAGCATGGGCGGCATCCCACTGCGGAACCTGCTCATATATTTGAATGCCCTGGTTCCTCGCCCAGGTGCGGCGCTGGCCACGATCCGGCTGAAACTCCGCAACGGGGATACGCACGGAAATACAGGCATCGCATTGTGGGCACATCGGGCGATAGGCCACCGGGCCATTGCGCCGGAATCCTTTCTGCAAGAGCTGGTCATACTCCACGCCACCCACCATCTCGCGGGGATCGCTGAGCACCAGGAGTTCTTCCTGGTCTGGCAAATAGGGACATTTCTGCAAAGCGGATAAATAGAAGGCCATGACTAAAACATCTCGTGCGGAGGTAACGAGATTTTCCAGTCGGCTTGTGCGTGTTGGGTGCGCAGATCGGCGAGGGCCTGCAAGAAATCGCGGCGGGGCACTTCGCGCACGCCCATGCTTTGCAAATGTGGGGTGATGAACTGGGTATCAATCAGACCAAAGCCCCAGCGCTGGAGGTGGCGCGCCAGGAGGACAAGGGCCAGCTTGGAGGCATCGGGCACCCGGCTGAACATGGACTCTCCAAAAAAGAGTCCGCCGAGGGCTACGCCGTAGAGCCCGCCGACCAAGCGGTCCTGCTGGTAGACTTCCATGGAATGCGCTGCTCCGGCGGCAAAAAGATCCACATAAGCGGCCCGCACCGCCGGAGTAATCCAGGTACCACCCTGCCCGGCACGCGGCTCCGCACAAGCGTCGATGACACCGGCAAAGTCGCTGTCCATCTGGTATTGCCAGTCCCTGTTACGGGCCGACTTGCGTAAACTGCGGCTAATATGTACCGCCGAGGGCTCCAGGACAGCACGGGGATCAGGGGACCACCAGAGAATGGGGTCCTCCTCGCCAAACCAGGGGAAGATGCCCTGCGCGTAGGCCCGGAGCAGGCGCTCCCGGGATAAATCTCCACCAATGGCAACCAGATTGCCGTCGACCTGCTCTGGGTCGGGAAAAGGGGCTGACCGGTCATGACTGCGCAGGAGGACCGGACGTACGCCTTCAGGGCGCAACTGCACTGCCTCCTGCCTGCATCAAAGACCAATCCTCCATTTGCGGTACTAACTACCGGTAACTATACCCGTTTTGAAGTGCTTGCAGGGCCGACACCCGCGACTCCAGACTGGGGTGCGTAGCAAACCAGCCGCGCCAGCTTCCGGAAATATAGGCCGTCGCCATGGGATCGCGCATCACATCATGCACCACATGCATGGCTTCCGCCCGCTGATGCAGCTTTTGCAGCGCCGAGACCATCGGGGCCACGCCCACCTGCTCGGCAGCAAAACGATCCGCCGCGAACTCCCGGCGGCGCGAAAACCAGGTGATGGGAATCAGCGCCAGGAAAGACAGGCCAATCTGCAAAACTATGGACACCATAAAAGCGATCATGGGCCGGTCATCAAACTGCCGCGCGGCCAGCATGGACAGCCAGAATACAAACGTATTCATCAAACCTTGTAGTAAGGTGGTGCTCACCATATCGCCATTGTATACGTGCCCCATCTCATGCGCCAGTACCGCCTGCACCTCATTGTCGCTGAGCAGGTTGACCAGACCACTGCTCACCGCGACCATGCTATGATTGCGGCCCGGTCCGGTGGCGAAGGCATTAGGCTCATCATTCCAGTACACCCAGACTTCCGGCATGCGGATGCCCAGGCGATTAGCGAGCTGTGCGACCGAGTCGTACACCAAATGTTCCTTGGCCGACTGCGGTGTGTCGATGCGTTGCATCTGCAGCCCCACGCGCGCCAGATGTTTCGACATCAGCAGCGAAATAAAGGCGCCGCCAAAACCGATCACCAGCGCCCAGAGCAGATCCGTGTTGCTCACCGAGCCACGCAGGTCCACACCGAACAGCGGTAGAACAAAATTGACCAGAATGGTAAAGCTGATCGACAGGCTGACGAATATCAGCAGGTTCGTCACCACCAACAGCAATATGCTCTTGAATGATCTCATGACACGCACGCTCCATCAGAATACCTTGACCCATCCCGCGATACAGCGAATCCTTCATCGCGACTGATTGCCTTTTGTTTTTTATGGCAACGCGGAATTAGTCTAACATCAATATAAGGACGCAGGAAGAGACAGATAAGGACTCAGAACGGCGGCGGACCAGTGCGGGATATAGGGCAACACCCCCAGGCAAGGCGCCGGCAAACGCTGTTGCAAGGTCTCCAAGGTGCCCTCTGCGACCGCAGGATTCAGGGTGTTTGCCACCCATCCGACGAAGGACAGGCCCCGTGCGCGGATGGCCTCGACACTCAGCAGGGCATGGTTGATGGCCCCCAGCCGCAAGCCCACCACCAGCAGCACCGGGAAATGCAGGTCCTCGGCCAGTTCCGCAAAGCCCCAGTCAGCGCCCAACGGCACGAGAAAACCACCCGCGCCCTCCACCAGTACGCAGTCCATCGCCACGGATTGCGCCCGGACGAAGGCCGCGACGCGCCCACGATCCACGGTAACGCCCGCCTGCTGCGCCGCCCAGTGGGGGGCCAGCGGCGGGTCGAAGGCGTAAAGATTGGTTTCGGCAATGCTGCGCGGGGGCTGGCTGGCGGCGCGCAAAATTTCCACGTCCTCCCAGGTACCGTCGGCCTCGGCCCCTGAGACAACGGGTTTGAGGGCCGCAACTCGCATGCCGTGACTGGCGCAGAGGCGGGCCAATGCCGCCGTGACGGCAGTTTTGCCGACGCCCGTGTCGGTGCCGGTAATGAAAATTCCGCGCGCAGGGCGCGCTTGTTGCTTGCGATCGCTGTTCCCGCGTCACGGGCGGCGATGCCGTTGGATCAAGGGAAAAGCTACACCACCGTCTTCACGCGGAAGGGCGCGCGGCCCATTGCTCCAGGCATGTCCGTAAACGACTTCATAGGTGGCAGGCAGGCGGCCGTCGGCGCGAAAACCCTCGTAGGCCTGCCGCAGTGCCTGCAGGCGGCGGGGGGTGAGCAGGCCACGGGCGCGACCTGCGGCGGCATTGGTGGCACCGATATTACGCAGATCCCGTAGGAGATCGTCTACCGCCGCATAGGTGAGCTGATAATGTTCTACATCCAGGACCGGCATTTCGTAGCCCTGACGCACCAAGGCATCGCCAATATCATGCATGTCGATGAAATGACTGACATGGGGCTGGTCGTCTACCGCCGCAAAGGCCTGACGCAGTTCTTTGAGGGTGTCCGGACCGAGGGTGCTGAACATGAGCAGGCCGCCGGGACGCAGCACCCGCGCAAACTCGCGTAACACCTGATCCAGATCATTGCACCACTGAATGGACATGTTGGCGTAGAGCAGGTCGATGCTGGCCGTCGCCAGTGGCAAATTTTCCGCGTCGCCCTGGCAGAAATACTGACGCTGACGCCAGCCTTTACGACGCCGGGCCTGCTGTAACATGTTCGACGCCAGATCCAGGGCGAGTAGCCGCGCCTTGGGATAACGGCGATTCAGACGGCGGCTTTGCAGGCCGGTACCACTACCCATATCGAGTATCCATTGGGGTTCCAGCTTGACGAAGTCCAGTCGCTCAATGAGCTGCGCGCCGACCTGATCCTGCAGGACGGCACTGGTTTCATACGCGGCCGCTGCCTGCTCAAAGGCCCGCCGCACGGCGCGTTTTTCCATGAAGAAGGACGGATTGCCGGAGCTCATCCCCAGGTCTCCAGCAGCGCGTGGGTGCAGGCTTGCGGATGCGACAGAAAAGGGGCGTGACCAGCCTGTTCCAAGAGGGTAAACCGGCTGCCGGTCAAGCGCTCGTGGAGATATTCACTGGCGCCGACGGGCACAATACGGTCCTGTCGCCCATGCACGAGATGCACCGGCATGGGTAATGTCCTCAATTGGCTGCGCAAATCCACTTCCCGCAGCAGCCCCAACCCGTCGGCAAGACAGGCCTGATCCGGCATGGGCCAGGAGGCGCTCAGACCTTCCAGGGCACGGCGTCCCTGCGGATCGTTCAATACCTGCAGAGCGAGGAAGCGCCGCCGGGTGCCCTGCGGGTCTTCGCGCAGACGTCCGGCGAAATCTTCCAGGGTCGTGACGGGGATGGCCGGAGACCAGTCGGGACGCTGACAAAAGGCAGGGGAACTGGAAATCAGCGCCAATCCATCCAGCAATTCCGGGTGCCGCAAGGCGATACCCAGGGCCAATAGGCCCCCTAGGGACCAGCCGAGCAACAGGGGCTTGGAGGCCTCCTGAGCAAGCATCTGGCGGAGACCCTCCAGACTGGCCGACCAGGTCAGGCCAGAGGGTGCACAGGGCGTCTGTCCGTGACCGGGGAGATCATAGCTGATGCAGGTGAAATGGGTATCCAGAAGGGACCGCCAGGAAGCGAAGACCCGGCTTTCCATTCCCCAGCCATGAAGCAGCACCAGCAGGCGTCCCCGACCACTGACCTGACGCGCCCAGTTCACAGGACCTCCCGCAGCGCGACAGCCAGAACTTCAATATCATCATGGCTGTGTGCC
>DAIAVG010000021.1 GCA_027445725.1 Acidithiobacillus sp. | reverse complement strand
CATCTGCACTGAATTTGGATGAGGTCAGATAGGCAATGGTTTCGTTGAGGCTGAAGTCGATGGACAGGGCGCGCAGGCCACGGTCCCTCAGTTGCTGGATGGCCGCGTTTTTATCCTGGGCCACCACCATGCCTTCATCGATTGCCGTACCGCCGCCTTTTGCCACATAACGATAGATTTTTTTCACGCAAAATCCTCCGACAAGCGGTAGGCCTCTTCAATGCTGGTTTTCCCTTCTGCCAGCAGTCGACGTAATCTGCCGTTCATCCGCTCTTCCTCCGGTATCGCTTTGGCCATCTCTGACAGACTGCATCCGGCCACAATGCTTTCCCGGATGGCCTTGTTGAACTTCAATATTTCGTAGACCAGGAAGCGGCCGCGATATCCGGTGCCGGAACAATGGGAACAGCCGCCGCTGGCGGCACGTTTGGGTGTGGGTGCCAGATTGCCTTCTTTCTTGAGCGCGGAGACGGCTTGCCATGTTTCTTCGCGCGTGTCTGGAACAGAACAATGTGGACAAAGGCGACGGGCGAGACCTTGGGCAATGATGCAGTGCAAGAGGCTCGATATCATGTCGATATCGATGGGATCACCGGAATCGGTTCTCATTTGCCGGATGCGGCCGATGGCGAGTGCGGCGTCTGACGCATGGAAGGTGGTGAACACCAGATGCCCGGTATTAGCCATATCCGCAACCTGGACGAACAGATCGGCGTTACGCACCTCACCCTGAAGTACCACATCGGGGTCGTTGCGCAGGAGGCCTTTGTTCCATGACGCCCATTCCTTGTGTTCGGCTATTTCGCGGATCAATTGATGTTGCCGCCAGATGCCGACACGAATTTCCACCGGATTTTCCACGGTCTGCACGGAGTGCTGTATGGCATCCACATCCCGCATGAGGGCATACTGGGTTGTGGTTTTGCCAGAGCCGGTAGGCCCTGTGGAAATGACGAGCCCCTTGCCGGAACGAATGATTCGCTTGAGGTAGTCCAGGTCATCTGGCGCGAAACCCAAGGTATCCAGATCACCGGTTTCGCTCATGAGGTTCAGCACGCGCAGGGTCAGCGATCCGGTGTCTGCATCGCTCTGAATGGTGTTCATATATTGCAGCCGGAATTCAAAACGACCGGCCAGTTCGCGGGGGAGAATGTTGGGCGGAATGCGTCCCTCGGCTTGCAGCCGCATGTCGAGGTTTCCCAAGCTGTTAATAATGACGCCCACCAGCCTGGAATAGTCCTCACGATGCAGCATCAAGAACAGGTCTTTGATGCCATCCAGACGCCCTTCGATCATCCCGGCATTCGGAATTGGCGAGAAATGAATATCGGAATAACCGTGGTAGGCCGCATGCACTAGTAGTCGTCTAATCATTTCACCGTATTTGTCGGCGTTGCTGCTTTTATAGGCCTGTTCAACATCGGCCCACGTATCCAGCAGGTCCCGGCGATAGAGCATTTCCACCGTGCCGATCGTAGACACCGCCCAGAACAGCTTTGGTCCTCCCGATTGGGCGGGATGGGACGCGGCGTTTTCTCGTTCGGTGTTATCTACCCCCATTTTTTTCAGAGCGGCGAGAATCACCGGATAGGGCACCATGCCTTGTAGTCGCAAGATCTCGCCAAACTTGATGTGGCTGCCTTGGGCGGCGATGCGCTTTTGCTCGGCAAGACAACGGGCAATGGTTTCCTGATCAACTATACCGATTTGGTGAAGGAAATCTCCCAACTGGGTGTTCCCTGCATCGGTTTTATCGATGACTTCCAATAATTGTGTGATGCCATTCGTGACGGTCAACATCATGGAACGTACTGCTTGATGGGTATAAGTATCGTGAAGATGCGCCAGATAGAGAATGCTTCCTGGTTTCTCAGCCAATGGAACAGCCCTCGGGGCCATCTCATTGAGCTGAGGAGGAACCGCATAGCTCTTCATGGAACGAATATTTACGGTGCCGGCTTCCTTCATGGGAAGCCAAGCTAGTCCTTTCCATAATGCCACTGCTGCAGCCATGCGATCTTGTGTGCCGATCCCGAGATGGACTACCGCCTCCTGCTCTGTAATGGACAGAATATGTGCGTACTCACGGATGTATCGAATCTCGTGCGACTGATACCCTGCCAGCAACATCCCCTCATTGATGTCGGGTAATCCTTTACCGAATGTATCCGGTATCAGCAAACCCTCAATACCCGGGATATCCATGGTTTCATCCCATCGATAAAAGTGGTCAAGCAGAGAAGACGCCATAGAGGTTCACCTTGGCAGAGAAGTGGGAGCCTGTAATTTTGATGCCAGTAAGTGCAGCAAAAGGTGGCAGTTCATCAAAAAAGCGTTGCAGCCCGGAAAGATGTTGATAGCTGCCCATGAGCGTAAAGGTCACGGTATGTACGCCAGGGTAAGCAGGGAGCATGGTCGTCTGGAAGGGCTGTCCGGGATCATCGCCTTTTGCCCAGTTCATGGTAATGGTCATTCCATCGCTGGCGGCCCAGTGGGGCATGTCGACGAGCAAGGCGCGAGCGGACACAGTGACGTGTTGGTAAATGCCCTGCCGCACAGGCGCGGTGCCAGAATGTTCGGATTGGTACTTTTGTCCGGCGATGCGCAAGCGGCGTTCCTGGCGTTGTACGGTCTGCCGACGCACCGCGAGTTGCATTTTTGCCTGCTGGTTTTGAGCGACAATCTTTTTCGCATCATCCCAGTGGGTTGCCGCATGCAGCCCGAGCACTGCCCCGCCCGCTATCAACAGAGAACCAGCGGCCGTGGCCAACTCCACGCTTTTGGCCTGGAGTACGGGCAGGATTTTGGCAAGTGCGGCAGAAGCGAGATTACTTGCGGCCAAAGATAGCGACATAACCTTGTCCTCCAAGGACTGGATTTACGGTATTCAGGGTGATGCCTGCAGGTGGTGACTGGTCCAGAACGGCTTTCAGTAGCGGGTTGGATACCCAGAAAGTTTGCCCTGAGCCGACACTGCGCACGGCGGGTATGCTGATGACGAACGAGGCACCGTGGCTAGCAGAAGCATTCCCGGACTGCCCTGGCCGAGGAATGGCGGGGCCTGATTGCCCACCCATTTCGAGCGGCATGCCGTCGTACAATGCCGCTGTGGTACCGGGTTTCCAGAGCAACATCGTGTCCGCGAGATCCTGATGAAGCGGGATGGCCTGCAGGGCAACAATGCCCTGAATATGCCGCAGATAGAATTGATGCTGGCCCTGTATAACGGCCCTGGTCTCGCTACTCAGGATCTGTGCATCGTGCTTCGCCTGTTCGAGCATGCTGCCGGTCCAAAAGAAAGCCGCGGCGCCGGACACCAGCACGGCGCCGCCAGCAATGAGCGCCAGTTTGCCAACGCTGGATTTTGGAATGCCGCCCCATTCGTCCGGCTGAGGATATCGGCCGGGCTTTTCTTGGAGCAGAAATTGGGTAAGGGCACCAAGGTCAACATCCTCAGTGCGGAATCGGTCATTGAGGATGCCTGATAGAGCCTGGACGCTGTAGATTGGACGTTCGGATTCAGCATCCGTGCGCGCCGTCTGGATGGGGCCTTGACCTTGGTGTCCCAATGCCACGAAAACCCACAGCGTGGATTCGCCCATGGGAAACGACAGCCGCAACAATAGTCCATTATCAGGATGCCATTTTTGTTTTTTTGCAAACATCCACAGCGCTGCGCCGAAAGAGTGGACAGGATGGTTGCCATGAACTGCGCGTTCCATTTCAGTAAACCAGGTAACCCCATCCAGCTTTCTGGCGACCGGCATGGCCTCCAGCGTTCTGAGCATGACATTCTTTAGTGATTTTCCGCGCAGCTTATTGGAGAAGCGTTGGCCGTGGTCAATGGCCAGTCCTCGGAAGATGACGTCCCCCGGCTTCGCTGTCACCACTCGTGATGCACCCTGAAATTCCCTGACTTCTTCACAACGTCCGTCAGGAAAAACTCGAACCCAGGATTCGCTACCGGGCAGTGGCAACCCCAACAACAGATTTTGGGTTTGGGAGCCCTTGCTGCCGTTGGGGTTGCGCCGCCCGTTGCGCCACTGAGTTATGCCCGCCATTTTCGGCTTCCCGCCTAGACCAACGGTCTCGGCGGGAGGCATTGTTACTGGCGTCATAACCTCCGTGGCGTTCTCTGCTCCAGTATCACCAGCCGGTGCAGGTGACTTGACTGGCTTCCGATGGATTCTGAACCACTTCACAGGGATTCTCCGATGAGCGGGTTGTAATCCGGGGCGTGATTGATCTTGGCGCGAACCAGAATGACCAACTGCGAGGTCGTGCCCTGGTTGTTGATACCCTTGAACAGGTATCCCAGTACTGGTATTTTCCCGAGGCCTGGGGTTTCGCTGTTTTCGCCCGTTGCTGAATCCTCCTTGGCTCCGCCGATGATGAGCGTTTTATTGTTGGGGATGGTGGTATGCATGAGCGTCTGCTTAAGTTCCTGCACGGGTCCCTGAAGTTGCGTGCCGTCTACGGTGGCGTTCACAAAGCTGTTGACCTGTGACAGAGCGGGCTCGATGGTCAGCGATACCAGATGGTTGTTAAGAATGTCCGGCACAAACGACAGGGATAACCCGTTCAGCACATATTGAAAGGCTGCCCCAGTGCTGGCGGTTCCGGATATTCCGGCCACGTTGCTGCTGACCGAGCCGATGTAAGGCAATTGCTGGCCGCTGTATAAGGTAGCTGGGGTGCCATTTTGCGCGGTGATAAACGGTTCGGAGATGACCCTGGTATTGGTGATACTGGACAATGCCTTGATGACGCTACTGATGGTCTGCCCGGTATAGGTGACGGAGCTGGACCCTGTGGATGTGTTTCCTGTAGAGCCGCCGCTGAGTGCTTGCAGTGCCGGTGCAGGGTTTGGAAATGCGAAATTCAGCGTCCGGTTTCCCGCAATCTGAACAATTTTGCTCCAGTTGATACCGTATTGCAGGCTGTTGTTGAGGGAGACCTGAAGAATGGCGACATGCAGGGAAACCCCGGTATTGGCTGCGCGCACATATTCGCGGATAAACGTGTCGGCACGGGCCAGTCCCGCGGCGTCTGCAGTGATGGCGATCAGTCCGGTGGCTCGGTTGATAGAAACCGAAGCGCCGTGGCCGGAAATCGTTTTCAGATTCTTGCGGAGATCACCGATCTTTTCCTGCTTTGTCTTGCCGCTGATAACGAAACTCGCGGACATGGAGCTGCCTCCGCCGGTACTTCCACCACCGCTCATGCCGCCACCGCCCATGCCGCCACCGCCCATGCCGCCCATGCCGCCGCCAGAAGAACCGCCGGAAGATCCGCCGGAAGACCCGGACGGGTCGCCACCGGCATCAAAAGCCGCATTCCCAGCATTAAACAACGAGGTAGGGACCTTGAAGTAGTAAGTGCCGTGGGTGGCGAGCACAATACGTTTTTCCTGCGGGTGGATGATGGCGCAGTATCCAGCGGCTTCAGCAAGTTGGCGCACGGCGTCATCCAGGGATGCGCCGGAAATGTTGGCCGTCACAGAGGTTGCAGGAGAGGCCGATCCAGAGAAGAACAACGAGTATCCATGACTGGAGACCAGATGCGAGAGAACGGCACCGATGGGGACGGCATTCACATTGGTGTGGACACTGCCGCGCCCTGGGCTATAGCGCACGGTACTATGTGCAACATATATCTGATTCAGCCAGTGTGCCTGTGACGCCCCTGCGTGGGCTTTCGCCAATGCTTGGTGCTGCATCTGGGCAACGCCCTTGAGGTTTGGGTGTGCGCATCCCGAAAGCAATACACCCGTTGCCGCGGCAACCGCGATGGGCAGCCAACGGCGGCGAAAGGCGGAACGTGGCATACGTTGGGTCTCCTGTTGAGCGCTATGATTAAATGTCTTGAACATGGTGTTTTCCTATTCCTGGTTGACTGGGGTAACCGAAACGGTTTTGTTGACCCTGTATCCGGTGATTTGAATGTCATACAGGTGCATTAACTGGTTGGTGACTGAATGCAAGGATCCGGAGAGCACAAATCCGTAACGGATGGGCCAGTTCTTGGAGACATTCCAGGCAAGATGCCAGTGCATGGCGTGGAGATATATCCGCAGGTCATGGGAAAGCATGTCGCCCTTATGCGCCGTAAATATCACCGGCATAGCAGATGGCACGGGAACAGGCGCTGGTATGGCCTTGGTATGCACCGGGGTGGTTATCGCTGGCACCCCCGGTGTGAAAGGCAACGTCGTCTGACCCGTGCCGGTAGCTGGCTTTAGCGTGGCCGGTAGCATGGGCAAGACATGAATGGGGGTCGTGGTGTTTAGTGCTTTTGGGGTGGCGGCGACGATCCGTTTCTGTCCAGTGGCACGGTGGGTTGTGACGGACGATCCCAGCACGATGGGTGCGGCGCCCATGCCGGGTATGCCTTTCAGCAGTGCCGGAGTGGCGCGCAGCGTTACTTGACGGACGCCCCAGTTCACATGGTCCACCAGCCCATTGCTCAGGGCCATGCGATGCAGACTTTCGGTCCACGGGCCGGCATGCCAGTTGACAGTCATGCTCGGTGAAACGGGAGATGCGAGGTGGGTGGTCCAACCCATCGGGGTGATTTTCGGCATCGCCTGTGACAAGGGGAGAAAACGACCGTCGGACCCCGGGATCATCCTGACGTGGTGATGGTGGGAAGAGGTGGCGATGGCTGCACTTAGCCATTCTGCGGGAACGGCATTGCCGGTCGGCGCATGAGCCTGACTGGCAACATCGGTCTTGACTTGCGGATGCGGATGAACCGATGGTGTTGGAATGCTGCCAGAAATGACGTCATGGGTTTTTCCAGCTTTCGCCTTGTTCCCCACATGGGGGGTTGCACCAGGCAGGCTTGCACCCGGCAGGGCTGCACCCGGCAGGGGAAGGGCCTGAGTTTTTACCGCTGAAACGGTTTGCGAGATGATGCTTTGAGCGCTGTCCACTCGCGCCATCTGCAGTGCGGCGCCGGTGGCAGTGGCGTTCACCAATCCCTGGCTGGTTGCCAGATTCCAGTGTGTCGCCAGAGCCGGTATAACCCAATAGGCACCATGTCGTTTTGGAATGTAGGACCGCCCGTTGCCCATGGCTGCCTGCAGCATGATGTGCGTGGGCAGGGACACGTAGGTGTGGGATTCTCCTGAGAACACCTGGGCACGGATACCAGAAGGAGAGGATATCCGATAGCCAAACTGATAGTTGCCTACGGAGCCGGTCCCATCCGCCGTGCTGGGCTCGCTGGCGCATCCGGTGGCCAACATTGCGACGGAGCACAGCACGGCGACGCGCAGAGCGAACCGTCTTGCGCGGATGGATGTAAAAGAGGTGGTCATACGGATGCTCCTGTTCTGGCGGTGCGCCGAATCCTGGTGGTCTGAAAAAGGTTGCTTGAAGATCATGATGATTGCCCGTCAGATGGTTGTGAGAGCGCCACCAATGTGGTGTGCGCCGGTTGGTTCGGGATCATTCTGATCCCGGTACCCCATGCCCCCTGCCATGGCAGGGGGCTATTCCGGGTGGTCCACCTGGAAAAAACCTTCTGTATGTAGCGGTTCTGTCGACCCGGGCTTCCGCCGTGATACAGCCCGACAGCGCCCTGCCATGAGCCTGTTTTCTGGTAATTGTCACGGAGTAGGCGACCAGCGACGGCGATGTTGCGCAACGGGTTGGCTGCGGCCTGAACAGAACCAAAACGCCATCCGTGGTAATGCCAGTCCACCTGCATCGGGCCGATATCCACCATGGAAACCCCTTTGGAAAAGAACTGATGCACGGCGCGAAGCATGGCTTGACGGCTGTCGTAGTGATAACCCTGCCCATACACGTTTAATGACCAAGGCCACAAACCGGACTCAGTCAAACTGATGGCGCGGAGTAACCCCATCGGAATCTTGTAGATGCGTGAGACGGCGTGCAGGGCGGAGGACATTTCGTGTGGCAGTGCGCGCGACATGCGTCCACCAGCATCTTCCGCCGGAGTGATTTGCATCGATGCGGCCTCAACCGTTTTGCCATCGACGGCTTGTGTGGGCTGCGTGGCTTTGGCGACGAAATTTCCAGAGACGGAGGAAAGGGCGATAATGGAAGTATCGCCAGCAGCCTCCGCCAGGGGGGAGGCCATGGAGACCATAAGCGCCAACAACGGCCAGTGCGAAGAATTTCTGTGCATGCGAGAAATAATACCCGTTCCGTTTCCCCATATTGGGTTTATAAAAACGGCTTTTTGGCGCTTACTTGCCCTGTTTATGGGCATACTTAATCCCCCTCCGGCAGCATGATGGTTTTGTTCACCATGATTCGGAACGGCAGGCCAGCCGGCACCGTGATGGTTGGCTGAATGTTCGTATAAGGCTGCAGCAGATTTTGCGCCTGCTGGTCGAGCACCTGCGCTCCTGTTTGTGTTGGTGTCGTACCGCTCGAACCGATATAGGTGTTGCCGGAGGCGTTGTTGTTGGGATTCGGGATACTGTCCACTCCGGAGGAGATTAAAGCTACCAGCAGACTGGATCCCAGATCGGTCCAGAAATGGGTATGCACATTTCCGGTGACTCCGTCGGCTCCGCGAGGGCCAGTCCCCGACATTCCCTGAAGGGCTATTTCCTTGCCGTCAGGGAAAATGACGCGGGTAAAGCCCAGCATTACGCGGGTTTGTCCGCTGGATACATCCCCATCGTACCGCCCGATCAATCGTGAACCAGCGGGAATCGCTGGTGCCCCCTGATTGCTGTAGACCGTGCGGGTGACCTGTGCTGTGACCGTCCCAGGGGTCTGGGTATCCAAACGGGTGATGGTCACGGCGGGGATGATGGTGCCCGGATAGAGCGCGACGCGATGGAGTCTGGGCAAGGTCGGCAGAATGCCGCCATAACCGGCTCCTCCTTGCAGGGACTTCTGCCAACTCGTTTTGGCGTTCGTGGTGGAGTGCGATGCTGACGCCAGCAGCCCGGCCTGTTCCGCAGCGAGCGACGCCATTGGCCCGTGTAGACCAAGGTTGTTATTCGATGCCTGTTGATAGGCTGTCTGCTCCTGTTCCCGGAGCTTAGCGATGCGTTGCTGGATGGCGGAGGGGCTATCGGGGTTGCTGGCGGGCTGAGTGGAAGCGGCCTGTGGCGCCTGTCCATGCAAGGCGATCAGCGTGCTGGCCGCAATTTGCGAGGCCTTGGCATTCTGTTGTGCCTCGGCTTGACTCAAGGCGCCATTGACTTTGGGTATCCCGAGGCCGTATCTCGGCGTCTGAGCGGCTTTGGATGCTGGAATGCCGGTCACCACATGGGACTGCGCTGGTGCATGGTGCTGTTGCGCTGCCGATTGCTGTTGCTGCAACAGGGAATCGAGACCGGCTGCGCCGCTCTCCTGGCTCTTGTTGCCCACCACGAGCGGCTTGGAGGCGGCGGCTTTTGCCGCACTCTTCCCGTGGTTCATGGCAGAGTGGATAAGCATTTGCACACCGAAGGCTATGCCCACGATGAGGAGCAGGAACCCCGCGATGATCCAGTGTATCCGCTTGGAGGTCGGTGTTTTTTGTGCCTTGTTTACGGCAAACCCGCCACTGCGGACCGTGCGCGCCGGCGCTGCGGTCTGAGGCTGTGGTGCTTGTCCGCCCACGTTGGCTGCTGTGGGCTCATCCTCCGGCAATGGCGCGAGGAGGTCGTCTTGATTATCCATTCACAGCCCCCTCATGAACAATGGTGACAGACCGGTTGCCGATGCGGAGTTTGGCTTCGTGGAAGGTCTGCTGGACGACCAGGTAATGCCCTTTGACCGTGTAGTTGGCGATAACATACTGACCATGCTCACGGACAAAGAGCGCTGGCATGGGGGAGTTGCCGGCGATGGGCACGCTAATCCAGGTGAAGGTGCCATTGTCGAAGACTTCCGTGGGGCGGAATAACGCATGGCCACGAATACGGTAATTGAAATGCAGGTTGCTCATGGCCTTGACGGCGCTTTCCTGGCCGATGGACTGTGTTCCATGGGTCTTGACGGGCTTTGTTGTGTCGGCGGATTGCGGCCTCATCATCGGCGCGGGTGGAATCGGGTTTTGCATGGCGACCATGGGTCCGGACATCCAGGACACCTGCTGGTACCAGTTGCCTGATTTGCTGGACGTGATGAATAACTGGTAGGTGCGCATATTGGTAACCAGGGTGCCGGATGTGGTCAGCCCGGGAGACGTGGCTTTCAGGAAGACGTTGCCTGGGGCCGATGCCGAAATCCATTGCGCGGTATTGCCCAGCACCAGCATCTCCATGACTTCGCCAGGCGCCAATTTGAGGTCAGTGACCATGTGCGGCTCGGTGCGAATGTGGTACACGGACTGCGGGCTATAGGTAAACGAAACCACATGGGTACTGTCCGGTGAAATGGTAGGGATCGCACCATCGGCAAATGCCGCCGGAGCGGACAGTGAAAGGGCCATCCAGAGAATGGCTGGGCGGATGACAATGGACAGTTTTCGCATGGATTGAGCCTCTATTGCTTAGTGGACAAGACTTCTCGTACAGGTGAACTCACGTACAAAAAACCCCAGAGGATTTGCATAGGCCTGCTGTACGGTAGTGGGTGGAATGATTTGATAGCCGATGGTGCAGTTCCAATGTTGAGTGCTGGTTTTCCCATCGTGGGTTTTAATGCGCGTTGCCCGGATAAAGACATTGTTGGCGCCCATGAAGCTGGTGCTGTTGATTTGGACGTTGGCCAGCAATCCAGGAGAGGTTTCGAGTGCATAAATGGGTTTGTGAATCTTGATCCATTGATCGTATTGTTGCCGTGCGGGGTCTATGGTTTCCGCGTAATCTTCCTTGAGGTTGGCCACGGTCAAGGCAGGGTTCAGGGTCAGCAGATTGGAGATCCATTTCGCCATGAAGTATTGCAGCGTGATTTGGCTGGGCGTCATGGTGCGGCCGACAATACGGAGCGGCGCCTGCACCGGTTTTCCAGTGGCGGGGTTGACCGGCACAATCCAGGGAACATTCTGCTTGAGCGGCACCAGTTCCATAACCGTGAAGGAAAGCGCGGCGATGGCGATGGCGGCGATGACGAGCAGCGCATAGGCGCGGTTGCGTTCCACCCACGGTGCTGCATAGCGTTCATACCACACCTTTTTTGCGGGCGATGGCTGATGCGTGGAAGGGATGTTTTCGTAGTGCGTTTTTCGAAACACGGCAGCTCCTGTGGATTCGTCGAGAAGCATACCGGAGCAAAAACAACAATGGTTTACTTAAAAAACGGTGTTTTATGGGCTTGTTCGGTGAATATTTTTTCTGTGTGCGGCGTTTGTGGATCATTTTGATCCGCGCCGCCTAGTGATGGTGGACGGCAATCATGTCCGAACTTGACCGCTTCACGCGATCATGCCATCTTTGACTTGTTGTTGTGCCACATGTCTTGCATGGGGGGGTGAAGCATGACTGGATCTGTTTCGACCGGTATTTTGTTGGGAGGCCATGACGTTTTGGCCACTTCTCCAAGCAGCCCATTGCAGTGGGTTCAAGTTATTCGTCACGGGATACCTTCTTCTTCCGTGGATTCGCTTTCAGCCTCCTTACGCATTTCACAGACGGAGTTGGCTTCCATGTTGGGTATCCCTTATCGCACTTTGGCCAGACGCAAGAGGGAAGGAATACTGAACAGTGAGGAATCCGCCAAAATGGTTCGATTGGCTCGGGTGATTGAGCGTGCGGAGGACGTATTTGGCAGCCTGGAGATGGCGGTTGACTGGCTGAAATCTCAAAATATGGCCTTATCTGGATTGACCCCGCTTTCCTTGATGGATACCGACGTGGGTTCCGAAAGTGTGCTCGATACGCTCGGACGCATAGAACATGGGGTGTTTGCCTGATGCGAACCGTCTGGCGGATGGTTACGGCCAGATTTGCTGGGACAGCGTTCAGTGGTGAAGGGGCACGTCGTTATGGCGGTCGATGGAACCGGAAAGGGGTGCCCGTGGTATATACGGCAGCCAGCCAGTCGCTGGCCATGCTGGAGATGTTGGTCCAGGATGATCCGTTACGGGCGCACTATGTCGTGATTCCGGCGGTATTTCCCGATGATCTGATAGTTGAGAGCGTAAGCGTTGAGCAGTTACCGACTGGCTGGCGGAGTGGGCAGCCCTACGGATCTCTGCAGGATATCGGGATGCAATGGATTTCAGAAGGCAGGAGTGCGGTGCTTGCTGTGCCGAGTGCGGTCATACCTGCGGAGTACAACTATCTGTTGAATCCCATGCACCGTGATTATCCGCTCATCACCATAGGGGAACCGGAACCGATCATCACTGATGGCAGGCTGATTCCGGCGAAAAACCCCGCCCCACCCCCACCCCGTGATAATTTGCGTGGCGACCAAAAAGGACATTATGGCTTGGGTTGATGTTGCGCATGGCGCTGAATAACGGTCTACCCATAGCCTCGCAGGTTAGGTAGTTGGGCACCGCAGCGATGACTGCGGTGTTGGGATCTGGCTCCGGTAACTGTTCCAAAAGTTCGAAAATCAACCGTGCTTAATGCCTGAATGATACAATAACCCCATGATGACAACCAAGGAGAACTCCATCATGAACCGCAATTTGAAAACCGCCGCCACTATTGCCGCTATGGGGGCTGCTGCGCTGCTGAGTGGGTGTGCTACTGTAGCGTTCGTGCCTGGCACGGTACATCCCCATTACATGCGTGAACCTAGTGTGACCGATGTGCCAGGGGCTAACAAGGTTGTCGTTGATGTAATCGTAAAGAATGAGAAACAACACCATAATGAGGTCACAGCCAAAAAAGATAGCCTGGGTATCCCGATGGCTGGTATATATATGCCTGTTGCCAAAGACTTCAAAAAGTATATCGATGAAGCTTTGGGTGAGCGAGGGTTCAAGACAGGACCAGGTGGAAACAAGATCGTCTGTGTTGTGATAAAAGGGTTTTTTGTGTCAAATCATGTCCATCTGCTATCGGTTAACTATACGGGCAGGCTTCTCATGACCTATAGTATAAAATCAAGCGACAGCAAAGTTATTTCTGTCGGAGACGTCAAAATAGATGATCGTAAGTTTCATCATCATTTTTACTCAACGGGGTCTCGCGACACAAGCGAACTCATGTCAGATGGCATCCAAAAAATGATAAACAACCCACAGTT
>DAIAVG010000020.1 GCA_027445725.1 Acidithiobacillus sp. | reverse complement strand
CCCTCCGGGGGGCTATACAAGGCGCATTTTAGTCCGCACCCGCTCTGCACCAGTTACGCACGGTCTTTTCGTTCACACCGATCACGGCCGCGATCTCCCGGAAAGATGCCCCGCCCTCGCGCATGACTCGCGCCTGTGGACTTTTGAGGCGTTGACCGTGTTCTCCAGTGAGAATTGTCCTAATAACCAAAAATAGCCATGAAACACAAATTGTCGTTATAATAAAAGTGGCCGACTTTTATTGTACCATGAACGGCTCGTACCGTTGTTTACATTGGTAGCGTTGTAGACACTTTTCTGAATCTATAGCCACGGATGGGAGAGTTCTTGCACAATGATACCTGTTTTGTATAATGCCAGATAAAGCACAGTCGCACTCCGCGCTTTTTGTGCAGTTTGTGCAAGAGTCTATACCTGCGGTGCGGCTGGCGGTGTTTGGCAAAAGGGATGGTGACGCGAATGACTGTAGACAACTGTATCAATGTAGACACGGAAAACTTGATGAACCGATGGTTGAAGGCCCTGCTTGGATTCAGCAAGGTACATAGCACGGCGGCGGGGGCGGGTCTGAGGCTGGATGCCGTCTACTCCCGAGCGGAGATTGAAAATCTCAGGCAACAGATCGAGAGGTACGACCGTACAGGGCTAAGGGGGAATGCCCTGCCCAAAAGACTCCCAAGCGATTGGGTGCGCGATGTTTGGCGCCGTGGCGGAGACGAACATATCATATCCCGGTCATGCCGCTATCTTCTCGATAAATACGGGATGCAGTCATGAGGGTTACTATTTCCTTCGACGCGGATGATTACGCCAAGATCGCTGAATACGCAAATGTGCATGGTGTTAAGGTATCGAGGGCAATCAGCTACGCAGTTATCGCATATATTGACGCTCACGCTGGGCGTGATGACGTTGCTGGCATTGCCCTTACCGGGCTTAACGATGTCGAGGCTAGAATAGCCGCCCAACTTCGGCACGTAGAAGCACAGCTTGCCGCGCAAAACAAAAAGACTTCGTTTTTAATCGACCTATGCGGAAATCTGCTTAGGGCTTTGCTTGCGCGATTGGGGCCAGACCGCACTAAGGAGGATTCCTACTTCGGTGCGGCTGTTGAGCGCGAGTTCTGGACCATATACACGCATACCGTGAAGAACTCTGGTTGGGCGGAAGCGGCGGCGGACGAGATCATGAAAGAGTTTGAGGGTGGAGACGATAGCCATGTTAAATGAACAATCCATCGCCACATTATCCAGGAAGCTGACCAGGGAATTAGGAGACGTTGTAAACAAGGCGCTTGACGACCCCTTGGTAGTAGAGGTCATGCTCAATCCCGATGGGACGCTATGGGATGACCGCCTGGGAAAGGGCATGAGGCAGATCGGCGCCATGACACCGGCGCAGGCTGACAATCTCATGTCCACTATAGCAACTCTTGCAGATACCGAAGTCAACAAGGAGCGGCCGATTTTGGAATGCACGTTGCCCATGAGAGGGGAACGGTTCGAGGGTTTGCTGCCCCCGGTTGTTGATGCTCCGACTTTTACCATCCGAAAAAAGGCGCTACAGATATTCACCCTGGATCAGTACGTCGAGAATGGCATTATGGCCGTGGATATTGCTAATGAGCTACGAGAGGCCGTTGCGCGACGGGAAAACGTCCTTGTGGTAGGAGGAACCGGATCGGGAAAAACAACCCTTGGGAATGCTCTGCTGGATCATCTGGGGCAGATCGCCGGAGTAGATCAGCGGGTGGTCATTATCGAGGAAGTGGCCGAGTTGCAATGTTCCGCCCCGAACAAGGTGTTTTTGCGGACCAGTCATAGCACTACCGCCAATGACCTGTTGCGGGCAACCATGCGGCTGCGGCCTGATCGTATCGTCGTAGGTGAGGTCCGTGGTGCTGAGGCCCTTACGCTCTTGAAATCCTGGAATACCGGGCACCCTGGCGGCTTCTGCACCATCCATGCCAATAGCCCGGAAGGGGCGCTGATTCGCCTTGACCAGCTTTGCCAGGAGGCGGGTGTTCCCCCCCAGAAAGAGCTTATACAGGAGGCGGTGGACGCCATTGTGTTCATCAAGAAAGTGGGTGGCGGGCGCGTCGTAGAGCGGCTTTGGAGGCCGAAAGAATGTACTTGCACAACCTAACGTGGCGGGTATATTATGGCTTTGCGATTACCCTTGCAAGGAGGTTGAAATGTCGCGCTTAGTCTCTGCTATAAACAATATCGCTGTACGGGGCCTGGTTGCGGCCCAGATGGTCAAGGTGCCCAAGGCCAAGGCTTCGGGCGGGCGGATGAGCCGGGTTCGCAAGGTTGCCGCTGGTATGGCGCTGTCTCTCGGCCTTGCGCCGGTAGCGGCGAATGCGGCTACGACGGGCGGTGGTATGCCGTGGGACGGCCCGCTAAACACCATCGTTACCAATCTGACCGGCCCGGTCGCTACGGCGGTTGCCGTTGGCGCCTTCTTCGTCGCCGGTGCGATCCTGGTTTTTGGTGAGGATATGTCCGCGTTCGTGCGGCGCTTGCTGATGGCCGTCATCGCGGTTTCGTTGTTGGTGTTCGGCACAAAGATACTCAGTGCTCTGGGCATCACGAACGGAGCTATTGTCTAGTGTCTAGTTGGCCCTGTCTCGGCAGGGCCAACCTTTAAGGAGAACGCGATGGCTAGGTTTCATGGATCATTGAATACCCCGGTAACTTTCCTTGGAGGGGACAGGGAACTCATGATGGCCGTATTGGGCATATCCCTGATGATGGTCTTTGTTTACCAGGATTGGTTTGGCTTGCTGGCGGGTCTGGTGGTGTGGAGCATAGGAGCCTATGTGTTGCGCCTGGTGGCCCACAATGATGAGCAAATGCGCCAAGTGTATCGCAGAAGTCTGCGGTACAAGACTTATATGCCAGCCCAGGCGCATCACGACGCGCCCTATCCTGAAACCTTGGGGAAGAAATAACCATGCTACCGATCAAAGAGTTTCGCTCAAATTTCAAGGCATACAGTGATTTTCTGGATTATGCCGCCATGATCGACAATGGCGTCATGCTCGGAAAGAGCGGCGCTTTGACGGTAGCATGGTGGATCACCGGCGAGGATTTGGGGTCTGCATCCATGGCAGAACTACAGGTATTGTCCGAACGGGTCAATGACATATTGAAGCGGTTAAACGCAACTGGCTGGATGGTCAATGCAGACCTGTTCCGGGTCGAAGCCAAGGACTACCCGGATTCTCGCTGGCCTGATCGTACCACCAGGATCATTGACAGGGAGCGTAAAGCTCAATTCGAGGCAGAGGGGCGGCATTATGAGGCCGTGGCCGCGTTGTCGTTGACCTATACCCCGCCTCACCGGGTGGAAAGTATCTTGTCGGAGAAGATGATTGACCGACCGGAAGGGGATCGTAGTTCTGTACAAGATCGTATTCTTGGCTACTTCAAGCAAACAATCGAATCGGTAGAATTGGCTCTGCGGGCCAACATTCGCATGAGTCGGATGAAAACCAATGCAGATGGCAGCGATGATCTCTTGCAGTTTTTGCACTATTGCGCCACAGGAAAAAACCATCCGGTTCTCTTGCCAGCCACGCCTATGTATCTGGATACGGTCATCGGCTCTGAGGATTTTGTCGGCGGCATGGAGCCCATGGTAGGGCAGTACCATGTCCGTTGCGTGGGCATTACCGGGTTCCCGTCCGAGAGCTATCCAGCCATGCTGGACGTGCTTGCATCGCTGCCATTTCAGCTACGGTGGAGTACGCGCTTTATCTTCATGAGCCAGAGCGACGCGGTTGCCAGGATCGACAAGATACGGAAGAAATGGAAACAACAGATCCGTGGTTTCAAGGATCAACTGTTTCGGACCCAGAGCGGAGCGGTGAATCTGAATGCCCTCACGAGCGCACAGGATGCTGAGATAGCCTTATCTGAGGCGCGTGGTTTGCCGGTAAATCAAAACGGCGCCACGGTAGCCTATGGCTTCTATACGGCCGTGGTGGTGGTATGGGATCAAGCTATAGAGAGGGCCGACGATAATGCGAAAGAGGTCAAGAAACTCATCGAGCGCATAGGTTTTACTTGCCGAATCGAGACGGTCAACGCGGTAGAGGCGTTCCTTGGTTCCCTGCCAGGTCACGCAATCCCGAATGTGCGGCGTCCCATCATGCACACGCTTAATCTGGGGCACATGATCCCGCTCACTAGCGTATGGTCTGGGCCTTCTGAGCATCCATGCCCGTTCTATCCCCCGCATTCGCCCCCCTTGTTTTACGCGAGAACCAGCGGTTCCACACCGTTCCACCCGACCCTGCACGTTGGAGACGTTGGGCACACGCTTATGGTTGGGCCGACAGGAGCCGGTAAATCTACGGCCTTGGCTGCCATCATTGCCAGCATGTTCCGCTATCCCAGGGCCAAGGTGATCGGATTCGACAAGGGAATGTCCATGTATGCCCTGAATCAGGGCTGCGGTGGCGTCCATTATGACGTTGCCAATGAAAACAGCTTGCAGTTCTCGCCCTTTGCGAAAGTGACCCCAGAAAACAAGAACGAACAGATATGGGCGCAGGAGTGGGCTGAGGGCCTGCTAGTCATGCAGGGCTTGTCTGTAACCCCGGCGATCCGTGAGCAAATCCATATTGCCGTGAAACGTCACACCACGAGCGAGGACAAGAGCATGACCGCCTTTGTCTCTGCCGTGCAGGACAAGGCGCTAAGGCAGGCCCTCAGCTACTACACCTTGGGGAATCCGGGCGAAATCCTGGACGGGGCTCACTCTGAGGCGGACGGGATGGATAGCCCTTTTGTCTGCTTTGAAATGCAGCACCTTCTGGAGAAGGGACCGGCGATTGTGGTTCCTACTCTGGACTATCTGTTTCACAGGGTGCTGGACAAGCTGGACGGGAGCCCCGTTCTCATCACGATTGACGAGGCATGGGTAGCGATCTCTCACCCCGTTTTCGTGGAGCGGATCAAAATGTGGCTAAAGGAGTTCCGAAAGAAAAATGCCGCCGTGGTGTTCGCCACGCAATCCCTGGCCGATCTCAAGGATAGCCCATTGCTTCCGGTCCTGATGGAATCGTGCCCAACCAAAATCTATCTAGCAAATACAGAAGCACGGCAGGAGTCGGTAGGCTCAATGTATAAGGCATTCGGATTGACGGATACCCAGGTCAGTATCGTCGCCAGGATGACGCCAAAACGGGAATACTACTATACGTCGCCGCTAGGCAAGCGGGTATTTGATCTTGGGTTGGGGCCGGTTGCCTTGGCCTTCTGCGGTGTCTCTGGAAACGAGGAACTTGCCCAGGTGGATCACATGATTCAGCAATATGGCCAGCGTTGGCCTCAAGAATGGTTGCGGTTCAAGGGATTGGACCAAGTCGCCCAGGAATGGGCGCAATAGGAGGTAGCCATGTTCATGTTCGGCGTAGCTCTGCTTCTGTTTAGCCGGTTATTCCTGGCGTTCGCCTACTTGTTCCGTGGGCTTCTGATGATCTTCGAGGGCGTCATCATCGCGCTTGTTGACCTGTTCACCATACCCTTGCAAATCGCCATTCTCATGTCCTGGCGTTGGGTGAAGATCGTTTACCAGGTGTGGCGCAAACGGAGGGAGTACGAACGGGAGCATGGCATGAGATTTACATGGGAGGACGAGAAAGCGGCCTACGGGAAATTGCTTGCCAACATCCCCAAAGAGTTAAGCATCGTGGTTCCAAAAGCCTATAAGCATTCCCTCGGTAGGTTGTGGAATGAATCCAAAATGGTTGTGATCGGTCTATGGGAGGCCCTATGAAAAAGCTGGTTGTGGCATCGGTGGTTCTTGGGATATTGGGTAGTCCTGTTTGTGCCTTGGCTGGAACATTGACGGGTGGCGCAACATTGCCGGAGCAGATTGTCCAGGAGATTACGGAGGTACAGCAATATACTGAGGAAGCAGATCAGTTAGAACAACAAATACAAATGTATGACAACATGGTCACAAACACGGCAGAGATTCCTAATCAGCTTTGGCAAAAGATGACGCAACCACTATCGCAACTGGCGCAGGTTGTGTCCCAAGGGCAGGCGTTGGCTTTGAACGCGCAAAACATTGGGCAGCAGTTTCAACAGATGTATGCAGGCTTCCAACCTGGCGCCTCTCTCAGCGACTACCAGAATTGGGTCCAGTCCAATAACGATCAGATTCAAGGAGCCCTAGCCACGCAGAACCTAAGTGTTGCCGACTTCCAGAATCAGGCGCAGTCCTTGCAGACCATCGAAGGGGAGAGTCCATCGGGACGCGCTGGACTGCTAAATGTGGCAAACCAGATTGCTGCGGTTGAGGCCGGTTCCTTGCAACAACTAGGGACGATGACGGCTGCTCAAGAACATGCCCAGGATAACTATATGGCCTTTCAGATAAAGCACGATCAAGGAAAGGATGGATCAAATCAGAATTGGGCGCAACAGACAGCGAATCCTAATAATGTCCCGAGCAACCTGTATTAAGGGAGAATGTCATGCGACTCCAAAACCTGTTTATCACTTCCGGTATATTGCTGCTCTTGTCTGGATGTTCCGGTGACGTTGGGCCGTATGGTGCGAAAAGCGCGAAGTGGTACGAGCATCACAGGGCAGAAGATATGAAGCAGTTGGCATGGTGTCACAATCATGGAGGCTCTAAGGAAAAACTAGAGGCATGTGTAAATGCTCAAACTGGAGCAAACTGGCGTTACGCAAAGGCGCCTTCCTCTCCGACTGCCGGTGTGCCAAAAAACCTTATTTAAGGCTTATAGGAAAGATAATGACGCAGACAATCAGGAAGAAATGGATTGGCTCTCTGACACCAATAGCGGTGCTGTCAGCAATGCTATTGGTAACGTTCCCTGAAAGCGCGCTCGCGGCGACGGCAAATGCCGGTCCTAGCGGTATTCTGCAAGATTTCTCCAATGTTTCTGGTTCTTGGGCAGGCAAGGCCGAAACTTACGGTATGATGATATTCGGCGTCCTGGCTACCATAGAGTTTGCTTGGACGTGGATTTTATACATCCTTGAGAAAGGCGGTGGAGAGGACGACCCATTTCCCATTCTGATTAGAAAGATACTGAGCCTTGGTTTCTTTTACTGGATACTCATTAACGGGCCAATGTTGTTAGGCGCGTTGATAGGCGGTTTTGTATGGTTGGCACAGCATATCGGAGTAATGAATGGAACAACAACTCCGGTCAGCATTGGCGGTCATGTTATTAACATTCTTTCTCCCGGTTGGATTTTCCAGCAGGGCTTGGAGATTGCGGCAGCCCTTGACAAGTCGGCAATGGCTCACACAAGTATCTGGCACCCAATAAATACGACGTTTATTTCACTTGTTGTTGCTCTAGCTATGCTGGTGGTAATTGCCGCATTCGCAATAATCGCGGCAAATATTATCATTACACTAATAGAAGCCTTCATTGTTGTCGGAGCGGGTCTGGTATTTCTCGGATTTGGTGGTAGCCGGTGGACGTTGCCATTTATGGAGAAGTACATCGGTTACGCTGTTAGCATCGGTATAAAGCTATTTGTTCTATATTTGGTTGTTGCCTTTGGGTCGCAATTATCCCAGACATGGCTTGCGGATGCGAGTAACGCTGGTGCAGACGCTACCACTTATTTCACTATCGGACTAGACGCGGTTATTTACCTCTTTATTGCCTGGAAGGTTCCTGATTTCGCATCGTCTCTTATGAATGGAACACCGCAGGCAAGCCTCGGTGGAGCCATGCAAACCGTGGGCGGTTTGGCTATGGCGGGCGCAGGAACAGCGGCCGCTCTTGCAACTGGTGGTGCTGCGCTTGGCGCCATCGGATCGGGTGCGGCGGGGCTTGCAAAAGGTGTAGCTGGCGGTCTGGCCGGTGCAGGTGGAAACCTTGGCATGGCCGGTATCGACGCAGGGCTTGGCGCGGGAGGCGGTCTGGCAGATGTGGCCATGTCCTCTGTCGCACCCGGCCTACCCGGTTCTGGTGGTTCTTCTGGTGCCGGTGTGGGCCATGTTGGACCGGATGCCCAAAGTAGCGGACTTTCTGGCGGTGGCGGTCCTGGCGGTTCAGGTCCGGCCTCTGGTTCAGGAAACGCAGGAGCAGCCGGGCCTATGTCTGGCTCTGGTGCAAAAGGGCTTTCTACGGCCGCATCGGGTAAAGGTGGTCTTGGACAAGCGGCAGCCGCAGCCGCCGAAGAAGCGGCGAGTCCGGGAGACGTGGGCGGCGGTAGTAGTGGATCGTCAGCGCAGGCAAGTTCCGGGAGCGCGGCCCCAGGAAATCTCGGAGAAGGAGCCACAGGCCAGGACAGCGCCAACCAGGACAGCGCCAACCAGGCCGCTACCAATACTAGCGACGCTGAAAATATGGCGGCAGAAGAAGCTACTGGAGCTATGCCAGGCGTGAGCGATGGAACCTCTCAAGGTGCAGATCAGGGAGGGACCGGCGAAGCAGGAGCGGGGAGCGCGGCCCCTGGCAATCTCGGGGAAGGGGCCACAGGCCAGGATAGCGCCAACCAGGACAGCGGAAACAGGAGCGATACCGCATCCCAGGACCAGGCTAATACCGCCGATGTGGAACGGGAAGCAGCCCAGGCAGATACGGTCCCCACCGAAACAACTCCGAATGACGGGAATGTAACGGACCTCAAGGCTGAAAAGGAAAAGCGAGACGCGGAGAAGGCGGCGCGTGTGGAAAAGCTCAAAAGTGGGGTGAAGATGGTAGGCAGAGCGATTGAGTTTGGCAAAGATGCACAACATTCACTACCGAGCGATCAGACCTCAGCAGGTAGCGTCAGCATTCGGTTAGACATGGATTGATAAGGAGGACACAGAAATGCGGTTTCGTAATCCGTTTGGAAAGGGGGAGAGCGGTGGCCCCAATCGTCAGCAACGTGCCGCAGAAACCAATGCGGCTGAGGCCAGCTTGCCGGTTCCCCCGGCAGGCGGCTACGACCCATACTACTTCCGAGGGCGGACGGAGTGGAACGAGCGATATGGGAGCTATATCGCCAGGGCGAAGAACTGGAGATACGCCGCATTGGGCAGCATTGCTGTCAATGCCTTGCTTGCTCTCGGAATGGTCCACATAGCCAGCGAGTCCCGCGTGGAGCCTTATATCGTCGAGGTCAATCATCTGGGAGAAGCGGCCGCCATGGGACCGGCAGACGCGGCACCTATGCCCAATGCAGAGGTCATCAAGGCGACCTTGGCAGCCTTCATAGGTCGTATCCGCATGGCCTGGCCGAATCCCGTACTGGCACAACGCTTCGCGGAAGAAACTTACAACTATGTGGCCGCAGGTAGCCAGGCTCAACAGTTTTTGAATATCTATTTGAGAAAAAAGTTTTCTCAATCGGACGATGGCCTAGTAGTCACCCCGCAGATCAACGCCGTCTCGAACATTGGGAAAAACACCTGGCAGATAGATTGGTCGGAAACTATTACCGGAACCAGCAACAACAGCACGGAAACCAAGCACTACCAAGCGATTCTCCATATCGTGCTTGTGCCGCCCACTTCCGCCCAGGAAATCCTAAAGAATCCTTTGGGCATCTACATCAAGACGCTTTCCTGGACGCAAGTTCTTTGACAGCCGACACCAACGCACGGAGCAAATCATGAAATACCGAATCAGTGTTTTTTCTCTCTGTTTGATGGCAGGCATTGCCCACGCCGCAGACAAGCAGCAGCCGCCTGTTACCGATACCGAAATCTACCATGCGGAGGCCAACATCGGCACCCCGTTTCCAACCCGGAAAGCGGCCGTTAATGCGGCCGTCCGAGCATGGGAGCAAGGCAACCCCGCAACGCCAATCATGGGACAGGGCGGCATCATGCTCTATCCCTATGGGCAGGCGACGCCGACACTGGTATGCAGTCCGCTACGAGTGTGCCTGGTGGAGTTGCAGCGGGGCGAAGTGCTGGAAAGCGCGGTCGTCGGCAACTCAGTTCAGTGGCAGGTGAAGCCCACCTACTCCGGGGCCGGGGCGTCGGAACGACCGATAGTGGCGATCAAACCCACGCAAACCGGCCTGGAGACGAACCTTGCCATTACCACGAACCGCCGTGTCTATTACATCAACCTGAAATCCGCCGATACAGGCATGATCCCCATGATCGGATTCTACTACCCGGCAGAAATGGTCCAGACCTGGCAGAGCGAGGCGCAGGCAAAAGCCAAGGCCAAGGCGGAAACCGCCGAGCGTACCGTAGCTGACCTACCTAGCTTCTCCGTGGAAGCCATGGACTTTGATTACCGCATCCGTGGGGATGCTTACTTTCGGCCGACCCAAGTGTTCAGCGTTGAGGGCAAAACCTATATCAAGATGCCGCCCGGTGTGCAGTATCGACAAGCTCCCATCCTGCTTGTCCAGGAGCCCAACGGGAACACTCGGATCGTCAACTATCAGTACATTCATCGGCAATGGATCATCGTCGATTCCCTTTTCCATAAGGCGAACCTGGTTATTGGAAAGGGTGGCGATCAGGTGAAAGTCACCGTGACCCACGAAGGCCACTTTTAAGGGAGGACACCATGGCTGACGACAACAACGCTGGAACTACCGGCACTACGCCGCCATCGCCCACGGTCCCGCCCGCGCAGCCGCCCAGATTCGGGCCGCAACCCGCAGCGGGTAGTTTTAGCGGCGGAACGCGGGGCGTGGTCAGGGCTACCAGCATATCGAAGAACGTCAAGATTGCCCTTTTTGTTCTCGGCTCTGCCGCCATTGTGGGAATCATCTGGGGTGTTGCAACCAGTGGGGTCCATCATGGGATTGCATCGGCCAACGCGCCAAAAAGCCAGGGAGCCAAGCCCGCAACGACACCGAACATGGCCGGGTTCTACACACATGGCGCGAACGCTACGGGCGCAACGAGCAGCACGGTATCGGGAGCCACAGGCGCGACCAACAGCGGGGCGACCGTGCCAGGGATCGCAGGTGCGAATAAGGCCAAGGAGCTTGCCGCTCTCAAAAAGATCGCCATAAGCGGCACGGAGGCCCGCGCCCAGGCTGTCGAATCCGCCAAGACTACGCGCTTACAGACAAAAATCAGCGGCCAGGAAGCGGCTTACAACAGTCCTACACTGGTTCCGGGCTTCAAGCCAGAAAAGAAGGGCGACGGCCAGCAGAACGTACAGCCCGACTTGCCCAACCCCGAGCTTGCGTCTATGACCGTGCCGACCGGAACACCGCCCAACTACGGCGCCTACCTGCCACATCTACCTGGACAGGGCGGGAATGGGTACAAAGCGGCCAACATGCAGGGCCAAAAGGCACATTTTCTACAGAACGCGGCAAACAAGCACAACCATGACTATCTCCACCAGATCGTCAAGAACCCGATCAGCCCCTATGAACTCCAGGCAGGCGAGACGATACCGGCCATACTGATTACCGGGATCGACTCCGACTTGCCTGGCCAGATCGTCGGGCAGGTATCCCAGAATGTCTACAGCAACATCAACGGCGCCCTGGTCATCCCCCAGGGAAGCAGGCTGGTAGGGCTTTACAATTCAAGCGTGTCCTATGGTCAGACACGCGTACAAGTGGCGTGGACACGCTTGATTTACCCTGACGGGTCAAGCATCAACCTCTCTGGGATGGTAGGCACTTCGCCTAGCGGCCTCAGCGGATTCCATGATCTGGTCGATAACCATTTCTGGACTATCTTCGGCTCTGCCCTGTTATACTCAGTCCTCGGCGCTGGAGCGCAGCTTGCTCAACCGCAACAGTCGGCCACCTTCGGGCAGGCCCCATCCGTAGGCCAGACCATCGGCCAGGCGGTAGGTACGCAGATTGCATCCACCGGCCAGCAGGTCATCTCACAGGATTTGAACATTCAGCCGACCTTGAAGATCAGGCCCGGTTATCAATTCCTTGTGATGGTAAACCGCGACATGGTATTTCCAGGGACTTATCAAGGAGCCAAGTGAATCGAAGGGTCATCAAAATAACGATCTCAGAGACAGCGCACCAGAAGCTAGGCGAGTATGCAAAGGCGAACCGACTCAACTACAGCCGGTCGATTAACCGGATCGTGCAGAGCGTGGATGGTGACATTGTATTTTTGAGGTCGTATAACAAGCCAGATAAGGACAAAAAATCGTGGTCCTATCTTTGGACCCCGGAAACTCCTGAACTGTACGATTGGGCAAAAGAGCAGGCCGATCAACGGAGGTTGTCGGCCTTGATCGAGGGCATTCTATTGAAAATGCACGATCCGAACTACCTTGGGATGCTGGTACAGGGAGAGCCAGATGGCAAGTAAGACAGGGTTTCTTCTCTACCCGGATTTTTTTGAGTCCATCCCTGAATACATAGACGCCGCAGATATACCCGAGTCTGCACCCCGAGTATTCTGCCAGATCGTTGTGACAAAAGATGTTTTTGAGTCTATCTCGGTGTTTGCCAAGCCCGTTAGGTCTGTCATGTTGGACATGCTGTTTCTCCATGGATTGAACGTAATAGAGGAACACGGCGGATGGCCAGACGCGGTAAGAACATATTTGCGGGATTGTGTGCCCTACGCGGAGAGTTACCGAATTAAGGTTATGGCCGACAAGACCTTAGCTACTATTGAGGAGCGGGCGGATTTTTACTCGATAGATAGGCAATACGCTGTCGGCGTTGTTTTGTTCTCCGCCTACCATAACCCAATAGATTACAACACCCTGTTCGAGCGGTATAAAGAGAAAGTCCTGTCTGGATTAAAGGGAGAAGGGGAGGGGGTGGCATGACCGTGAATATCTACGGTACGCTCCCGGACCAACCGGCCATTATCGTTTGCCGTCATGTTTCCTATGCCGATGGGCCATTGCTTGCCGCCTTACTCGGGAAACCTTGTTTGTTCGCGGTGAGCCCACGATTCTCCGGCCGGGAGCCCTGGCGCTCTCTATTGCGAGCCTACGGGAGACTGGCCGGAGGGCATACGATGGTTCCCCTCTCCCCAGATCAGCCGATGAGCCTCAAGACCCTTTTGCGTCACCTGGACAGAGGCGGGCGCGTCGTGATCTTCCCGGAAGGCGACATTTCCCCCGATGGTGCGCCCTTGCCGATCCAGCCAGGCGCAGCGGCGTTATGGGTGCGTTCTGGAGTGGATTTGGTGCCCATTCGCTACGCGGGAGCGGAGCACTGGAGATTCCTGGCCCCTGCTGGCAAGCATTGGCTGCCCAGGGTGGACGTGGAAATCGGGGAGGGCATACCGGCACCGGCAACGACGCGAAGCGCCCTGGAACAGATCGAAAGCGTTTTGTACC
>DAIAVG010000019.1 GCA_027445725.1 Acidithiobacillus sp. | reverse complement strand
GTAATCGGTAGGTCAGAGGTTCGACTCCCCTCGCCGGCACCAATTAGAACAAGGGCTTAGGCTTCGGTCTAAGCCCTTTTTCTTTGCCATGTTGAGTTTTCGCTGCATTTATGCTGCACTGGTCTTGTCGCAGGGTCAGGAGAACGGCATGGCAACGATCAATTCACGGGAAGATCAGGACGGCATCACGATTGGGTGGCAGGCCATCGTTCGTCGAAAGGGCCATCCATCTCAGACAAGGACATTCCGGGCGAAGCGCGACGCAGAGGCATGGGCGCGGGGCGTTGAGTCGGAGATGGACCGGGGCGTCTGGCGGGACACCTCCGCCGCCGAACGCAGCACGCTCAAGGAATGCCTGGATCGCTACTCTCAAGAGATTATCCCAACCAAGAAGGGGGACGGCCGCCGGGAACTCGGCTTCCTTCGTCAGTGGCAAGGCCGCCCCATTGGCTGCCGCTTCATGGCGGCCATCGACGGGCAGGATGTGGCCGCATCCATCAAAGAGATGGAAGCCGAGGGGAAGTCGCCCAATACCATCCGGCTGCATCTTGCACTGCTCTCCCACTTGTTTGAAGTCGCCAGGAAAGAGTGGCGCATGGCCTCGCTGACCAATCCCGTCGATCTGGTCCGCAAACCGAAGCTGCCCCAGGGGCGTGAAAGGCGCCTGGTGGATGGCGAGGAAGCCCGCCTGCTGGCCGCTTGCGAGTCGGTCAAGCCTGAACTTGCGGCCATCGTGCGCTTTGCCATCGAGACGGCCATGCGCCAGGGTGAGATCATCGGCATGACTAGGGCGATGATCGATCTCAAGCGGCGGATTGTCCGGCTGCCAGACACAAAGAATGGCCTTGCGCGTGACGTGCCCCTTTCAACGGCTGCGGAACGTGTCCTTACCAACCTGCCCCGCCGGATGGATGGGCGAGTGTGGAGCTATACCCAAGATGGTATGCGGGCGTCCTGGCGCCGTGCGCTGGCCCATGCGGGAATCGACGGTTTGACCTTCCACGACCTCCGCCACGAAGCCACGTCCCGCTTGTTCGAGAAGGGCTTCAACCCCATGGAAGTGTCGGCCATAACTGGCCACAAGACATTGCAGATGCTGAAGCGGTACACTCACTTGAGGGCGGAGGATCTGGCGAAGAGGATGGGGTGAACGATTATGCTATCAGTAAAGGATTTACTAGATTTATTGGACCACTGGCCACTCTGGAAGAGAGTAAAGGAATCTCCTGATCGACTTGACGCATTAGAAAAACGCATTACAGATCTGGAAGCCAAGCTCGCGCCAGCGACCGGGGAGGTATGCCCAAAGTGCCGTGCTCCGGCGTTCCATGTGGTATCTAACAGACCGATGCCGAATTTGGCTTGGTCGGGGAAAAGCCTGGATACTTGGGCTTGCGATAAGTGCGGTCATAAAGTTGAAACGAAACATCCAGATTGAATATTACATCCAAGCTGCGCGCCTCCGCATTACGCGAAGCCAACTACGTTCGCATTATCAAAATAAGGACAACAACCCCTCATAATCCGTGATTATAAAAAAAGTCCTCCCACATCGTCAAGACTCTGTCAGCCAGTCTCCTGACGTCAATTTCTCTATTATCTACAAAAACGACCCATTCGGGGCCGCTGTTGAATGGCATCCTATTGAAAGGGGCTCCGCCGAAGCACCCATGCCAAATATGCGACCTTGGATTGGTTTGCCCCCGCTTGGACTCAAGCTCAAGATGCTTCCCTTGATTGCAAATGGCGCGACAGGCTCTCATATCGGGCGTTTCCAGTAAGGAATTTAGATCTGCCACATCGGTCATCGCCTTGGAAGTTTTTATGTAATCTTGAATGTGATATGCGGTTACAAAAAAATTAAACAGATTATCAATATTAAGCTGCGTAGATAATCTAAGATGCTCTCTGCGTGCTTTTTCAAGCATATCCTTTGGCGTCCTTAATTCAAAAAGCGGCATATATGGCTACAGCCTCCCAATCTTCCCCAACGCCATATCCAACCGCTCCGCACCCTCTATGGGGTTATTCTCGAACACCATCATGTATCGGTATCCATCGCCCGCCTTGGCCTCCCACTTCTTGCCCAGTAGCAGCTTCTTCTCGGAGTCGGAGTTGTCCCGGTCGTCGCCTTTGGTCTCCACCACAATGATCTTGCCGCGCTCGGTCCTGAGTATGAAATCCGGGTAGTGATTCAGGAATCCATTGATGCGGAACCCCTTACCTTTGGACAGGTTCCGATGCCACCATACTACGGAATCGACGCCAGCCATCTCACTGATCACGCGGGCCTCGAAGGTTCCGATCTTTCCCTCCCGACGATAAAGGCTCTTGGGAATGTCCGGGGCGTTGGCCGGCGGGGTGATGGTCTCCGGAAAGCGGAAATGGTCCATGATGCTGATTTTGCCCACGTCCAGCGCATCGATAAATGCTTGTTGGGCGTGTCCGTCCGCCAAGTCGGCTATCTTCTTCTTGATCTTGGCCGCATAAGCATAGTCCCGTTCCATACAGTCGTGCAGTTGCTCGGGCAACATATCGCTGACGATCCGGTGAATATAGGCTTTGACCTCGCTGTCGGCGATGGGGTACATGTTCCCGATCAGGGCCATCATGCGTCCGGTGACGTTTTTGACCTGGCTTTCCCGTGTTCCGGTAAGCATCAGCCGGTTCAGTTCTCGGCGGTCCTTGAGGTTCACCTTGAACGGCTTGGGGGCGTAGTCACCCTCGCCGACCTTTTCCAGATCCACCTTGTACACCTGGGCGTCCACGTTGGCGAAATTCACGCTGGAGTCCGCATGCGCAAGCCGAAAGCCGGCCAGAAGCTGGTCGCGCTCCAATAGTTGGTATCTCCCGTTCTCATCGAACCATCCCCCGGTTTTCACCTCTATGAAAAATTGGGGTAGGCTGAGTGACAGCGCATCTTCCCTGAACACTTCCTTCATTTTCTGCATGTTGGTCTTGTCGGCCAGTTCGGCAGGAACACTGCTATCCGTGACCGACTTGGCCTGCTCCTCGAACGACTGGTTTTCCTCTATAGCCCTTGCCTTGATCTCGCTGATAAATGTGGAAGCCGGGTCGGCGGGCGCAAGTGAGTCGTCGCTGGCTTGCACCCAGGCGGCGGGCACGCTGTTTAGGTCCGCAAATTCATCCGCCTCTGTTGCTGCAGGTGAGTGGGTCAGTTCCAGTGGCGTTTGATCCCCCTGGTTGCCCGCGTTCTCACCTGCACCGCCTTGGGTCATCTCCAACGCACGATAGTCCTTGTCGGAAAACCCGGCCCTCTGCAAGGCGTTCACCACCGTCTGCAAGGTCTCCTGGAATTTGCTGCTGGCCGTGAACACATAGGACAGGTTCAGTAGATCATGGCCGTGTTTCTGCACGTATGGCATGCGCAGCACGCGCCCCACGATCTGCTCCACGTCCACGGCAGAGGACTTGTCGGCCAGTGACGCCAGGATATAGGCAAAGGGACAATCCCAGCCTTCCTTGAGGGCGTTGACGGTGATGATGTACCGCACAGGGCAGGAACGGCTCAGAAGATCCTCGCCCTTTATTTCGTCCCGGTCGGCTGTCTTGATCCGGATCTGCTCTGGGGGTATTCCCAGCGCGACCAACTTCTCTTTGACCTTGTCGAAGGTGGTGTTGTCGTCGTGGGTCCGGGGTTGCGCCTGGAAGAGCACGATGGGGCGGATATGGCGTCCGCCCTTGCTGGTCTCTTCCTTGATGGCGATGGCTTCCAACTGTTTCCGCATGACCAGGGCGCTCTCAATGACTTCAGCGCGGCTGTTCTGGTTGGCGACAATGACCGGCAATTTGACCATGTGGTGGCGTTTCAGGGCCATGGCATCGACATAGCTGATGATGTTGCTGTTGTTCCTGGGGGTCGCTGTCAGGTCCAGGATGAAATCCGGGTTCAGGTTGACCAGCATTTCCACGGAAAGGGTGCTCTCGGCGTTGTGGCTTTCGTCCACAATCACCACGGGTTTCAGGGAGCGAATCACGTTGATCAGTGCCGAAGGGTCGCGGTCAGGGAGCAAATCCCCTGCATCCACGCTTTGCGCGTTCATGAATGAGGCCAGGTAGCCGTTCTCCTGGTAAATCTTGCGATCTTCCTTGTTTCTCGCCCGGAGGCTATCGAAGCTCATCACCACGATGGACACCTGGTCGGCGACGGTATCCGGAGAGAATCCCGCACCCATTAGCAGGTCTTTCTTCTCGTAGATGGCGACCCGCCCCTTGAACAGTTGGGACAGACGCTTGTGATAGGGGTGATCGGGGTTGCTGAGGTTTCTGGCGGTCTGCTCCAAAATGGTGAGGGAGGGCACCAGCCAGACGACGAACTTGGGCCGCTGGGGGTTTGCCGATGACAGAGCGTCAAAGATCGGCTGCAGGGCGTTCACCGCGATATAGGTCTTGCCGCCGGCCGTGGGTACCTTGGCGCAGACATGCGGCACGCCCGGGATAGTGTTCTTGTACGCGGGCATGCCGGTGACTCCGCGCTCGGCCCAATAGTCCCGGAATGCGTTCGCCAGGTGTGGGGTATTGGCGAGAGTCGCCAGGTATTGCCGCAAATCCTGGATGACCTGACTTTGGTAGGGCTTCAATTCCATGGTCAAAACCTGCTGATATCGCGTGGGATCTTCTTGAAGATCAGGCCATTCCGGGTCATGAAATCACTGGATAGCAAGCAACGATCCGCGTAGATGATCGTGGTCTCCGGCTTGTCGCCAATCTGGACGCTGGACAGAAACTCCATGTCGAGCGCCGTTGGCCGGTCGGGTTCATAGTAGAAGAACCATGCCGTGTCTGCATTGCGGCCCAACAGATAGGGAGATACCGGGTTGTTTTGTGATACTTGGTCCTTTGATCGGATACCTTCGGTGTAGGCCACGTACCCGCGTATGGCGTCAACACCCACAGATTCATTCAATAGATCCTCGGCGGTGAACAGAGGCTCACCAATGGTGTAGTAATCAAAGCCCCCACCCAGCCCTTCCACGGCCTTGTTTCCGGACCCATAGCCGTTCATTACGCGGCGCACCCGCTCGGCGGTGATGGTTTCGGCGTAGTCCATGGTTTCCACGAGGATGAAGCGGCGGTGGCCACCGTCCTGGGCATTGAGTTTGAGGACGGCATGGGCAGTGGTGCCGGATCCGGCGAAAGAATCGAGGACGATGGAGTTCTTATCAGTAGCTATTTGCAGGACACGCTGGATCAGATCGACAGATTTAGGTGTCTCAAACGTCGCATCGCTTCCCATAATTTCAAGAACGGATTTTGTGGCGCTGTCAGTCGTCCCGACCTCTGTGGCTTGCCAGAGAGTGTGTGGCGTTAGTCCGCGAGCAACTTCAGAGAGGAACTTTTTCTGTCGTGGAACATTATTCCCATTCCGCCCAAAGTAAATCCGATTATCTGCTATCAACTCATCAAAACGCGATTTAGTCACAATCCAGCAACGCCCTTGCGGTGGGTCCAACATGCGGCCACTTGGTGTTGTAATTGCGTAAAACTGTGCAGATGTTCCATGTCCCGCTTGCGCATTGAGAGATATTGACTGCCAAGGCCCCCTGTGATCATTGTCAGGATTCTTATAACGATTCATGACGCTCTGATCAAGTGAAAGCTCACCTCGTGACTTCTCAAAGGAATCCCGCCGTCGCGCGTAACAAAGCACATAGTCATGGTTAAAGGAAAATATCTTGCGGTTTTCACGTGTGGTGCGCTTTTCCCATATAAAAGTGGCCGCAAAATTACTCTCCCCAAATATTTCATCCATTACCAACCGAAGCGTTGCAACTTCATTATCATCAATGGAAATGAATATCGCCCCATCCTCCGCCAGTAACCGATGCAGCAACTTCAACCGTGGATACATCATGCACAGCCACTTGTCGTGCCGGGAAAGATCCTCGCCCTCTTTGCCGACCACCTCACCCAGCCACTTCTGCATTTTGAGGTCGTTCACAGCGTCGTTGTAGACCCATCCCTCATTGCCGGTGTTGTAGGGCGGGTCAATGTAGATGCACTTCACCTTGCCCTCGAACTCGGGCAGCAGGCTCTTCAGCGCCTCCAAGTTGTCACCGTGGATGATGCGGTTGTCCGTGCTATTGATAGGGGTGCCAGGGGAGGCCTCAAAGGTGTACTGCTTGTTGAGGACCCTGAACGGCACCTCGTGGTGGTGGTTGACCACCTTGTCCTTCCCTACCCAGGTGAGTGTTGGCATGTGGCGCGAGGGTTCCTTTGCTGTGCGGCTTCTGCGGGGTAGGATAGCACTGGATGGGCTTGCATGGCAGTCAGCCATATATCCGGCAAGAGGGGGGAGCATGGACGCAAATAATAGTTTTTCTGTGCTCGTACAATTGCAGGACCAACGTGATTTTGGTAAAGCTTATGATACTTGGCAAGCAACACTCGGTTGTAGATCGTATATGTACCCTCCGGAGTCTGCCGGACGGTTAAGAAACGGCAAAATAGAGGGCGTAACTTACTCTTGTGTCCCTGAGCCATTCTTGCGTTTTCTTGACAGCAAGGGGTTCTCATACGAGGTCCTGTAATTAGAAGCCTCGGCTTTCCCCTTAAAATCCACGGCTCTTGCCCAGACAGCGGAGACCTCCAACAAAGAGTCGGTCAAGGAGTCGGTTGGTAGGCTGGGTTGTGATCGGTAAGCCGGAACGTGTACCGGCGGGCCTTGTCGCTGTGACAGGAGCCGTCCACAAGACGGTGGGGTTTGTGGATTAAGCGGAGCGCACACCTACTCGCTAAACCCGAGTGAGCGCATGCAGGCGCGGACCCACGCCCGACGGACAGGGGCGTTGCGGTCCTGTTCAGTATAGGCCGGCGGCGTCCAGGTGGCCGGGTACTCTTGGCAATACGTGTAGCCGTTGCGTTGCCAGCATTGCTGGGTGGCTGGTGACCAGTAACCGGGCGATGCTTGCACAGTGACCATGACAGGCGGATAAATCCGGGCTGCCTTGCGATCACAGTTGGCCAGATCTTTTTCCATGATGGATTTTGGTGTGCCGGGCCGTTGCCATGTGGCACAGCCACCCAGGGCGAGGGCCAACAGGGCAACGGCAACGGCCTTGCGCATTCGGTCAGCCCTTCAAGGCCGGGTCAGCCAGAAGTACAGAGGCAGACCGTATGCGGGAAGGAGCGGTATAGAGGCGAGGACGAGCAATGTGAGCATGGCTGAATCTCCAGTCAGAATAGCGACAGGGTCAGTGTGCATGATTAGAGCTAATCATGCAAGCGATTTTGCTCGTCGTCGGCAAGCATGCGGCGTATCCGTTCGGCCTGCTCCTTGGTCACCCAGATCGACAGCTTGATGAGCCCGTCCGCCCGGCGCTTGTCCGCCAGCCTTTGTTGTGCTTCCCGCAGTTGCGCTTTGCGATTCTCGGTTACCATGGCGGCAATGGTAACAGATTAGCGCTAATACACCAGCAAGGACCGGCACCCTGCCGACTATCGGCGAACCTGACCGCTGGTGAGCCCGAGCGGTTCTGAGCTTCCAGCGCTGTTCACAAGTCTTTGTGAAAGGGTTCTCCCGCTGTTTTTGTTCTGACCGCCGGAGCCGCCGTCGCTTTGTCCCTCGCTTCGCCCTGGAAGGAGCGGATGAGTGTGCCCGGAGCAAAGCGAAGGGATGGCCTGTGCAGCGGGCGTGACAGAGCGTAGCGATGGCGCGACCGTTGCTCAGGACAAGCTCAGGAGCGACCTGGGCGAGGGACAAAGTGATGGCGGCGGGGTCAGGGTAGAAAGTGGATGGGAGGTGGTTGCCGGTTCTCGATCCAGAACGGGAGCCGATCAGCGGAAAGGACGACAATATGGGGGACGGCTTGTCGGGATGCCTGCGGATCCAGGCGTCCAGTATGTATCAGTAGTCCTTTCTCGTGCCCGAACTGGAACAACCGGGCGGTGCGCATAAGCATGCAGCTATCCACCACGGGCGTTTCGTCGGGCTCGAAACATTTGCAACGGATGGCATGCCACTCGCAGTGGATTCGCACGCTTCCGCTGATTTCCTCATAACCGCCGCAAAAATAGGGGCTCCTTTTGGTTGGGCACCCGTACCGTTCGAACGTATCAAACACAAGATCCTCGAATTCCAGCGGGTCAACTATCCTTTTCATGTTTCAGTCTCCTTTATCGGCAGTCCAGATCCAATCCATTCGACCACCTGCGGAGGGGAAATGACGGTAATGCAGGGCGGCGTATTCTCGAATGCGGTTGCAGCGAGGCGGCCTGTGTGCACAAAGAACCCTTTTCTCAGGCCATTCCTTTTCAGATCCCTCTCGAACTTGAGGAGCACGTGCAGCAACACGTCGCCCCGGATGCGCTTGCATTGCACGCCGTACCAATCGCCACCGTTGTACACGCGCCCGTCGATGCCGCCGTCGCCGGTGTAGCGCCGGTTGCGCACGACTGTCCATCCGTGGCGCTGAAAGGTGTCCAGCACCATTTCTTCAAACACGAATGGATCCATTTGGCGCAGATATTGAATGCGCCGCGAGGGGTCTGTGCTTCGTGAATCCATGCGCCCTATTGCGGCCAATTGCGCCGCAGACCAACTGGCGCGCAGCCGCCGGAAGCCATGGCGCCGCCAGGAATGCCAGGCAGCGCACAGGCTCATCCAGATCGCATGGCGATCCTCTTTGATTGTGGCGTTCATCGTAGCACCGCGAGCAACAGGAAGGTGGCATAGCCGGTAACGACGGCCCAGTTGAAGGCAACCATAAGAGGATAGATGTGTGACAGGTGCCAGCGGTACATGCGGCGTACATGATGCAGTTTCATACAGGATCCTTTGGGGCCGGTTCGGCCCCGGTTGGGTTGGCCAACTTTTCGGCAGGTCAGACGGTAAAACCTTCGCCATCGGCCCATAGCGCAAGTTTTGCCCGGGCGGCGCCGATGGCATCACGTGCGGCACGGAACATCTCGAGCGCATCAAGCACACTGAGAAGCAAATCAGCTTCATCGGACGCTTCCCGCGCGCAGATGTACCGTGCCGCCGCAACCTGTTCCGCTTGACCAGCCGTGATCTTTTCCAGTGTCTCTGCGGCACTGCCGTGGGTGAGCGCGATGGCCAGATCCAGCAGGAGTTCGCGCACGGCGCTCAGTTGTACCGACTCGCCGGATGTTTTGTCATACAAGTTGATTTCCATGGATGTTCTCCTTAAAACAGGTAGTTGATGCCGATGGTGTCGGTCAGGATGCGCGGCGACTTGGGCAGCTTGAGATATTCCACCGCCGCATCGACAAACCAGTGGTGGTGCAGGCGATAGCTCATTCCGCCGCCGGCCTCCCAGACGAGGCCCGAGCGGTTCAGTGCCGGGCCAGCGCTTGCGGTGATGCCCAGGCCCAGGCGCTGGGTGATGATCATTCCCGCCCCGGCGCCGGCCAACATGTACAGATCGTTTTGGTCCGAACCGTTGGCGATCACCCCCCCGAGCGCCGGCGGGATCAGGTTTTGTGACGCGGGCTGCGTGTTGTTCACGAACCCGCGAAGCGCAGGTGGCACCAGGTCTGCAGGGATCTGTCCCTGCTGTGAGTCCGTGCGCTGCACGAAGGCATCGCCGACCCCCAGCAATGGCGCCACTATCAAGCGTTGGCTCACACGGAAGCTGCGGCTGATCTGCACCTGCCCATTGGCGAAGTGGTCAGCAGCGGAGATCTGGGCGGCCAGGGTTGTGTCGCCATGCTTGACGGTGACCCCGGCAGTGATGCCCGAGTGCCCGGCACCGCCGGTATTGATGTTGGCATAGCCGATATTGCCCGCGATGAGCGGAGATGCGCTGGCGGTGAGTGGTGCCAGAGCCAGGGCGGTGACCAGGATGATGGTTTTGTGTTTCATGATTGCTCCTTGAGTTTGGTTACCAGAGGTTGTCTTCAGCCTCACTCCCTATTCCCCCAGCCGGCGAAATGATTTCTTCCGTCGTCGTGGCGGCCGGCGGCGTGTCCTGCTTCAAGGACACGGCTTCAGGGTTTTCAATGAAGTCCGGCGCAACGCGGTCGCGGATCTTGAGCGGCACCTTGACCAGCGCGATGGGCAGGTCTCCCGCGAGCTTCAGTGCGCCCGTGAGATCCGGCAGCGCCAGCAGTTCCGACGGCATCAGCAGGTACCGCTCGCGGATGCTGCGGTCGATGTTTTGTCCGTGGCTGACGTTTTCCGCCATGCCCACATTGGCCCCTTCCTTGGTCTCATCGATTTCCTCCTTGCCCAGCAATTCCGCTAGTCGCCGGGCGCTTTCCTCCTCCTCCGTGCGTAACACCAGCTTGTTTTGCAGGCCTGCGATCAGCGTGCGCGCGCCCTCTTTCCCATAGGTTTCTTCCGCTTGCGCGATGTTCTGGATGCCCGCTATGAGGGACACGCCATACTTGCGGCCCTGGGTGGATGCAGTTTCGAGGGCGCGCAGCCGTGGCAGGCTCGCCAGTTCGTCGAGGAAGAACAGCAGGCGAAGGTCTTGGGTGGGGCGCATTTCCATCGCTCCCAGTAGCGCGGTCTCCAGCCAGACCGCTGACCAGGGCTTGATGACCGTTGCGCGACTGGCGGAACTGGTGATGAATACCCATCCCGGCTCAGCACCGGCGACATGCCCACGTAGCGACCAGGCATCGCGCCGGGGAGAAGTCCACAGGCGCAGCAGGGCCACGGCGGGGCTCGCCGCCAGCGTCAGTCGCACGGATTCGGAACCACGCGGATTGCTGTCATTGATGAAGCCTGCGGATGACTTGTGATGCCGCTGCAAGAGTCCGGACAGCTCGGGCAGAGGCAGGTGCAGGGCGTCGTGCAGTGAACGCATGTCGGCACCATCGCCATCGCGCTCGTGGATGATTTCCAAGAGATCCGCAGCCAGCAGACGCGCGGCATCGTCCCACACCTGATCCCCGCTATTGTTGGGATGGTGCGGAAGGAGATAATCGCCCAGGGCGCGGAAGTCCTGCCGGTGCCTGATCTCGGCGAACAGCGACCACGGCGCGCAACGCTGATCGAACGGGTTCAGAATCCGGTCGGTCTCGGGCCGGTAAAAGAACTCGGTGAATTCTCCGGTCGGGTCATAGATCACCGCAGGAATGCGCTGTTTGCGCGCGGCGTCCATCATGTGCAGGATGGCTTGGGACTTGCCCGTGCCCATGCTTCCCAGCAGCAGGAAGTTGCGCATCATCAGACGCTTGGGAATGGGAACGGAACCGATGCTGTAACCCGACGACCCGCTGCGATCCGCTGCGGCCAGCGAGGCCAGTTCCTTTTCCGAGACCATCTTCTGGCCCCGCAGATACGTGTCCTGCGCCTCCTGCGCGCCCCGCTTGCGCATGTACACCACGATCCAGACCATTGCGACAGACACCAGGACGCTGGAGACTGTAACCACGCCCCAGAGGGCTGCGAAGGCGGGCCCGATGCGTCCGGAAGACCAAGCCGCGATACGCGCGGCCGTGGACGTGCCGTGCTGGCTGTGCCAGGCCCAGGTCACGGGGTGCGCTACCAACCCAATTCCCGCCCAGAAGTGCGACTGACACCAAAGCCAGATCAACTCCCCATCGCTCGAGGAAAGGTAAAGCCAGCCGACGACAATCAGCAGCACGACCAGTCCACCGCTCAGCGCAAGCCGGGACAGGTTCAGCAATGCAAGATGCATCTGGTAAAAAACGAGGTTTCCCCCCCGGGCGAAATCACCGGCGATTCGCTTTCTGCTAGGTATGGGCATAGCGCAGAACCTCCCGTGCATAGATTCGCGCCTGTTCCGGCCGGCCACCTTGGGCGATCCAGGTTGGACCGGCGTTGTAGGCCATCAGGGCAAGGCGGGTGTTGTGGAATTCGTGAAGCAGCATGGCCAGAAACCGCGCACCGCCTTCGATGTTCTGGCGGGGATTCCAGGGATCCACATGCAGCACGTCCGCTGTGACCGGCATCAGTTGCATGGGGCCAATCGCCCCCGCCGGGGACACCCGTGATGCCGACCCATGGAAGTTGCCGCCGTTTTCCACATAGGCGACGGCGGCCACCAGCCGCGCCGGCACATGTGCCCTGTGGGCCGCATGCAGGATCAGCCGGGCGTATGGTCCGGTCAGTTGGCGCACCTGGCGATACTTGCTGTCGATCTGCTCAAGGGGATTAATCTCTGGCGGCTTGCACAGGGACAGGACCACGAGCGGCAAGGTTATGGGTATCGAAATCATTATTGCCTCCGGTTGAAGTCGCGCGGCATGGCCGCCGCCAATTGCAGGAAGTCAGAAATGGGCATCCTGGATATCTCGATGGGCGATAGACCGTAAAAGGCGGCGACCCGCTCTTGCAGCCCAGACGCCAGCCGGTCGAGCCATTGCCACTCCGGCCGCGCCTCATGCCCTGCACAACGCAGGGCGTTGGTGATGACAGTACGCAGATCTTGCATATTGCCTCCGCGCATCAAGGCTTTGCCGGGGTAAGCGTGGTCTTGCTCTGGCAGCGCAGGCGATGACCAGCCCGCTCGTCAATGCAATCGGTGACTTCACGGCTGTCGATGGCAGCGTTTTTGGGTATACCCAGGAATCCATCCAGCGATGACAGCGTGCGTGAATCGATGGCTGAGCCCCTCCATGCGCCGTACAGCACACAGACGTGCTGATGCTTGTGGCAGGTTACTCGCGATTTCTCGCTGAGCGGCACCGAGAAGCCATGACCAGATATGGTGATGGTGTTGGCTACGGCGGGGGTCAGGGAACAGCCGAAGAGCATGGATGCCAGGGTGATTGCGAGGATGGTCTTTTTCATGGCGGAACTCCTTAAATCATGGTTGACACTTTCTATCCCCCAGCAGGCGAAATGCCCGGCTCGCGGCTTTGGGCAAAAAAAACCGCGCCAACGAAAGCGCGGTGAGTCGGTGGTGGGGAAAGGCTAATCGCCTGGGACGGGATCGAAGCGCAAGGCAGCACGAATACGGGTCATGGTCCGTTCCGGCTCCTGCCGGTAGACTTCCAGCACGTCAGGGACGGATTTTTGCAAGTCGGCGAGGAACTGTCCGCCCAGTTTTTCCCGCGCCTGTGCTTCACGGATTTTCTGGTCCAGTTGCTGCCGTTTTTTCAACAATGCGTCGATGGTTTTCATAAAGTACTCCTTTGCTTTCAGTTTCATTTAAGTCTGCCGGTGGCGGGTGCAGGGAGTCCCGCACCCTTTGGTTAAAGTGGTCAATCGCCCCTTTCGAGATGCGAAAGCCACCAAGGGCTGTCAGCGCGCTGGCCTGCGACGATCTTGAATGTGCCCGTGGCAGCAACGGGCCGATGTTCATTTTTGATGTGCAGCATTTCTACCGTGCCACGCACATACCAGAGATCCGGCGAGGACGTTTTGAACAGCGTGCCGTCCACTGCAATCTGATGGCTGTCACGAAGCACAACGGGGCCGGATACGGGATCTACAGAGCGGGGCAGGCGGCGTATGGGTACCAGCGCCACGTCGCCTTGCCTGATGATCGAATTCAGCCTGCTGGCTGGCACACCGAAGATTTTGCTTTCGGCCCAGAGCACCACCGCTCCGGGTGTCATTTCCGCCAAACCGAAGTTGCGGCGCGGGCTTGAGGTCAAAGGGTGGCTGAAAATCTGACCATCATCCAGCCCAACCAGCGCATACACCTTATTTACCAGTGGGTACCAGTGCCGATTCTTTTTCCACTCGCGGCGCAACTGGATCACCGCCAGCCGGCGGCGCCGGTCATAACCGTAAACCTGGACGCTGCGCGCTTCGTATCCACCCGTTCTGAAGCCCAGGTTGCTTTTTCCAGTTTTCCATCTGGCGGCTTCCTGCACCTTTTCCACCAGCCTGACTATCGCGTTGGGCACGTCGGTAAGCGATCCATCTACGTTGCGTTGCGCTTGTGCTTCTCCGGACGCGTATGTATTGCTGCTCCTGTACATGTTTATCTCCTCGTATGTGTCG
>DAIAVG010000018.1 GCA_027445725.1 Acidithiobacillus sp. | reverse complement strand
GCCTGCGTGCGGCGGCCCGCACCCCTTGGCAGCGGAAAGGCGACGTTTTCCCAGGCCCGCAGGTGCGGAAAAAGCGCATAACCCTGGGGCAAATAGCCAATGGGGCGCCGCTCGGCAGCAAGGCCACCGAAGGGATGCCCACGCGCCGGAATCAAACCGGCGATGGCCTTGAGCAGCATCGTCTTGCCCTCTCCGGAAAGACCGAGCAGGACGGTGAAATCCCGCACTCGCATCTGAATATCCAGCGTGACCGGCTTTTCCAACAGATAGCGAATTTCCATAAATTTCAGCGCAACGCCATCAGAATATCCCCTGTCGGCGCGAGCGCAGCCCTAGCCACAAAGGTAAAGGCACCGCGACCAGAAAGAACACCCAGAGCAGGGGGTAAACCGCACTCAGCCCGACATCCTGCAGATTAACCCAAAGTTTGACCGGAATACCCTGCGGGAAATACGCCACGATGAGCACGATGCCGAACTCCCCCATGGCACGCACCCAGGCCAGCGCCACCCCGGCCGTCAGCCCCAGACGCGCCAGAGGCAGTGTCACCCGCCAGAAGGTCTGCCAGCGGTTGCGTCCCAGGGTACGGCTGATCTGCTCCAGTTCTTCAGACACCCCCTCGAAGGCTGCCCGCGCTGCCAGCACATAGTAGGGCATGGCCCCGTAGATCTGTGCCAGCACAAAGGCTGGTGCGGTATTCGTCAGATAGAGCCCCGCCTGACTGAACAAGCCGCCCACCGGTGAATAGGGTCCGTAGAAGGAACTCAGCAAAATACCCATGGCCAGGGGCGGCGTCAGCAGCGGCAGCAACAGCAACGCATCCACCAGCCATTTGCCGCGGTAATGATAATGCGCCAGCCACCAGGCGAGTGGCGTCCCCGCCAGCACCACCAGCGCCAGGGCCAGGGCACTGTAAAACAGAGAAACCCGAATGGCGCCGAGATCACCTGGAGCGAACTGGAAATCATGCCAGTCTGTCGCAAAAACCAGCGCCGCAAAGGGCGCCAACAGAAAAACCAGCACAGCGGCCGCCATAAGCGTCGCCAGCCAGCGTGCGGGTGGCTGGCGTGACGCGGCAATCGCTATGGCCGCCGCATCACTCAAATGGCATTCCCATTTGGTCTACCATAGGCAGGCTAGCGAATACCGCGACCAGACACCACGCCATAAACAACACGCTCCGCAGCCATAGTCGCATCGTTGTTCTCCATTGGATATCTCCAAGACCGATTTATATCGGTGACTACGACAAGGGTCAAGCGGGCCAAGGAGCCGCGCAGACAAAATCTCCCTCGGGGCATTTTTATGCTAAGCTTATATGCCTACATCAAAGCGGGACGCCAAACCTGCAAGCTTTTGAAGAACCATAGATAGCAAAGAGCATAAAGACCATGCACTGGACCATTCTCATCAAATCCCATCCGGACGCCAGCGGCAATCCCGTTCTCCAAGGCCTGCGCATGGCAGCGGCCGCCCTCGCCGATGGCATTGGGGTCAGTATATTTCTTGCCGAAGAAGCCGCATCACTAGCGCTACACTCGGAAAATCTGGGAGAGAGGCAGCGTGTCCACCACGACCTCATCGCAGAGGTTCAAGAGTTGGGTGCCGAAATTCATGTGATTGGCCTCGAGTGGCTGCATGCAGCCGAAAATCGGACCTTGATTCCCGGTATTAAAGTAGCGAGCATGAAAACCCTGGTTCGCCAGATGAAGCTTTCTGATCAGGTCGTCACGCTCTAAAATATGACCGCCATCTACGCCATGGGCGACCTGCAAGGTTGCTATGCGCCCTTTAGCTCTCTGTTGGAGCAAATTGGCTTTGCACCGCAAACAGATCGGCTTTGGCTGGCCGGCGATCTCGTCAACCGGGGGCCGGACAGCCACGCTGTCATCAACCGACTTTACGCCTGGCGCGACCGAGTGCAGATCGTCCTCGGCAATCATGATTTATACGCACTCGCCCGCTGGGCGGGCGTCACCCCGGCAAAAAAAAGTGACACCCTCGCCCCTTTGCTAGCCGATCCCCAGGCAGACGAATGGATGGAGTGGTTGCGTAGTGGCCCGTTGCTGCATACTGATCCGCAACTGGGCTGGACCATGGTCCACGCCGCCATCCATCCTGACTGGGATGTGGCAACAGCGCGAGGACATGCTGACGCCGTCGAGGACGCGCTGCACGATCGTCACTGGCGGCGTTTTATGAAATCCCTCTGGGCAGCCACGGCACCCAACCGCTGGCAAGATTGTCGCAACGAAGAGGATGCGCAACGCTTCCGGGTCGCCGTGTTCACCCGCGCCCGCTATGTGACCGCCAAAGGCTTTTTTAGCTGGCCCAACACGCCGCCCAAGGACACGGCCCACGAGTTTGCGCCCTGGCACCAGCGGTTTTTTGAAAGGCAGACCTCTGGCGCCATCATCTGCGGCCATTGGGCCACCCAAGGTCTGCTGGTGCAACCGCGTATGCTGGCGCTGGACAGCGGCTGTGTCTGGGGCCGCCAACTCAGCGCCGCGCGTATTGATGGCACAGAGCCCGTGATTTATCAGACATCCTGCCCGATGTTTGCACAACCAGGTAACGGCTAAAAAACAGTACACATCGACTTCGCGTGGTCAGAATTTTCACCTACACTGTGAGCTACTCCCACTGCGCAGCTTGTGAAGAAGCCCCCACCAGGAGACCCAGCCATGCACGACGCCCCCCTCGTCCCCGGCCAACCCAGCTATCGCAGTGCCATTATCGGTGGCTGGCAACTGTTGCGACAGCAGTTCAAGTCCCTCGCCGGAGCCCTCATTATTTTTATGATCCTCCTCATGATCGGATTCATTGCCGATGGCATTCTCGGTGCTATCAGCCCAGGCAATGCCGATCTGTGGCGCTTCCCCATGTATCTTTGGATATATGTCATCAGCATGGGCTTCTACCACCTGCTCGCCAAGGTCATCGCTGGGCAGGACTGGGCCACGGGAGACTTGTTGTGGGGAATTGGACGGGCTGAGGCCTGGGTACTGTCCCTGCTACCCGCGGCACTTGCCTCGATACTTATGGCTTTTTCCGGGCTGTCAGTGACACCTGGGCATCCCCTGCCACCGGACATCTTCACCCGACCCGATTTCTGGATTGGAATGCTGGTGTCCACCCTGATCGGCACTTTTTTCGGATATGTGTTTATGCTCTATGCCGCTTATGGCGCGACACCCAAATCGGCGCTAAAAAGCGCGCTACATATTTTTAGCAATCGTCTGGCCTGGCTCTTTTTCCCTTACGTAATCACGCTGATCATGATGCTCGCGCTGGTCATTACCGCTATCCCCGTCGGGCTTTTCCTTGGCCTCATCGGGTTTTTGCTGAAATTGCTGGCAGTGCCGCTCGTTGCCAAATTCGTAGTAGGGGTAGCATTTTTAGTCATCTTCGTTGTACTGATAATGGCGATGCTGATCTGGGTCTATGGCAGTCTGATCATTGCCAGCGGCGCACTCGCCGAGCCAGAGGGGCAAGAAGGACGGCTGATCACCTGATTTGGTCCGGACAGCCTTTGCCGTTATCCTGAGTCACCATGCCAATCCGCAGCACACAGCAGCCATTAGAAATACTCCGCCACACCTTCGGCTATGATGCCTTCCGGGCGCCGCAGGAAGAGGTGATCCAGACCCTTATGGCGGCCAGAGATGCGCTGGTGCTCATGCCTACGGGGGGCGGCAAGTCCCTGTGCTATCAGATTCCCGCCATCGCCTTAGCAGGAACAGGGGTGGTGGTTTCACCGCTGATCGCCCTCATGGAAGATCAGGTCAACGCCCTGCGTCAGGCCGGGGTCGCTGCCGCTGCCCTGAACTCCAGCGCCAGTCCCGCGGAAGTGCGCGCCACTGAGGACGCGCTATTGCAGGGCGCCATTGATCTGCTTTACATCGCCCCGGAACGACTGCTCCAGGAACGCGCCCTCAACCTGTTGCAACGGGCCACTATCAACCTCTTCGCCATTGACGAAGCCCACTGCGTATCCCAATGGGGCCACGACTTTCGTCCCGAATACCTGCAACTGCGGGTGCTGCATGAGCGCTTTCCCCAGGTGCCACGCATCGCCCTGACAGCCACTGCCGACCCGAAAACCCGCGTAGAAATCATCGAACGACTGGCGCTGCAGAAGGCCGCCGTCTTTACCCGATCCTTCGATCGTCCCAATATCCGCTACCACATCCACAGCGGCAGTCAGGGCGCCCGCAACGCCTTGCTGCGCTTCATCCGCGACCGCCACACCGGCGAGGCGGGTATCATTTACTGTCTGTCCCGCAAGCGCGTGGAAGAAATTGCCGAATGGCTACAAGGCGAGGGACTCGACGCCTTGCCTTACCATGCCGGCCTGAGCGCCGACGAACGGCGCCGCAATCAGCAGCGCTTTCAGCGCGATGAAGGAGTGATCATCGTCGCCACCATTGCTTTTGGTATGGGCATCGACAAACCCAATGTCCGGTTCGTCGGCCATCTGAATCTGCCCAAGAGCATTGAGGCCTATTATCAGGAAACCGGCCGTGCCGGGCGCGATGGCCTGCCCGCCGAGGCATGGATGCACTATGGCCTGCAGGATGTGGTGCAGCTACGGCAGATGATTCAGCAATCGGAAGCCGACCTGCCGCGTAAGCAGATGGAAGGGCATAAACTGGACGCCATGCTCGCCCTTTGCGAAACCACGGACTGCCGCCGCCAGACCCTGCTCGGCTACTTTGGCGAAATTCTCGCCCAGCCTTGTGGCAATTGTGACAACTGCTTGCAGCCCCCAGCCACCTGGGATGCCACCGTCGCTGCCCAAAAGGCCCTCTCCGCCGTCCACCGGACTGGCCAGCGCTTCGGGGTGCAATATCTGGTCGACGTGCTCCTGGCCCGCGAAGAACCGCGCATCCAACAATGGGGCCATGAGCAATTGAGCGTCTACGGCATTGGCAAGGAACTCTCCGCCAATACCTGGCGAGCCCTTTTTCGCCATCTTTTACTGCGTGGACTGGTGGAAGTCGATGCCGAGGGTCACGGTGGCCTGCGCCTCAGCCCGAGCAGCCGTCCGCTCCTGCGCGGCGAGGAAAAACTGACCCTGCGCCAGCATGAAAGCACGACACCGAAGCAGCGCGACAAACGCCCGGAAGTCGCGCTCCAGGACGCTGGCCTCTGGGAAGCCCTGCGCCAGCATCGCCGCGAACTCGCACTGGCACAGGGCGTGCCTCCCTATGTGATTTTCCACGACGCCACCCTTATGGAAATGCTGCAACGCCGCCCGCGCGACCTGAGGGCGCTGGCCACCGTCCCCGGTATCGGGGAGCGCAAACTGGCGGCTTACGGGGAGTCCTTCCTGAAGATACTGCATCGTGATCCGCGTCCATAAAGCCCTCCCGCAGAGTCGGCGCGCAGGCGACGGCTTGCCCTGCAGCCCGGCAGGCTTCATCATGGAGCGATGACCCAGGATAGTCCCATGAACCCACAAAGCTTCGCCGTCACCGTTGAAAATACGCTCAATGATCTGCTGAACCGGATAGAGGCAAGTGCTCCGGAAGTAGAAAGCGATCTCGTGGACAACGTGCTTACCTTGCTTCTGCCCGATGACAGTCAGATCATCATCAATCGTCAGGAAGCGGTGCAACAGATTTGGCTGGCCTGCAGCGATGGCCCGGCACGATTCTCGCCGCAAGACGGCGCATGGCGGGATAGCCAGAGTGGGGAATCTCTGGAACATGCCATCGGTCGGCTGCTGAGCCTGCGTCTCGACCATCCCGTGTCACTGGATTGACCGCATGGCTTACTGGTTAATGAAGACCGAGCCGGACGCCTTCTCTTTGCAGGATCTGCAGCAGCGCGGACAAGAACCCTGGGACGGCATCCGTAATTACCAGGCCCGCAACTTCCTGCGCAGTATGCAAATAGGTGATGGCGTCTTCATTTATCACTCGCGCGTGCCCGTCCCCGGCATCGTCGGGACCGCCGAAGTGGCCAGCACCGCGCATCCAGACCCCACCCAGTTCGACCCGCAGAGCAAATATTACGACCCGGCATCGCGTCTTGATCAACCCCGCTGGGACCTGGTCGATGTGGCTTATCGCCAGACTTTTGCGCACAATATTGCTTTGGATAGTCTGCGCGCCATGCCAGAATTTTCTGACAGCCTACTGGTTCGCAAAGGGAATCGCCTGTCCATCCTGCCCATTACCGCCGGCCAGTGGAATCACGTCCTGCAGTGGGCCGGATAAACCGACGCATGACTGTCAAACTTGCGGAACAAGCTGTGCGGATGCCCAAGGTGGGGTAGCGATACCCCCTGTGAATAGTTACACTCTGCGAGACGACGACAGGAGTATCGATAAAATTTCCTCCAAACCTGCACCCAGCTCGCCGTGGCGGCCTATTTCTGATCGGTTCCGAGGCTTCCTGGCCAGCGCATCTGAACGATTCCTGTCCCAGTCGGACCGGCGGATGCTGTGGTGGAGTAACGTCTTTTTTGTGGCGTTGGCCGCAACGTTTGTCGGCCTTGCCTTTTGGCAGGCCGCCGTGCTGGTGCAGGTCATACAGGCAGGTTTTTCCACCCATCCCAACATCGTTCTGCTCACCAATTCACAAGGGCAGGTGATTTCCTCCTGGAAGGATGGTCATTGGGCACCGCTGGGGTCCCCGTGGTCTGCGGGCGTCGGCATGCTAGGCATACCTGTTCCCGGATATCTAGGGACTCTGCATATGCAATGGACGTCATCGTCGGTACGCCAGGCATTCTGGCGGGCGGAACGGGAAAGGCTGCCCATTTTATTGTTCGTCTTGTTGCTGGTTGGCGGCGTCGGCTGGTTTACCCAAAATCTGCTTCGTCAATTGATACGCCTGCGCCAATATCAGGCCGTCACCTTGCTGGTTCAGCAGGATCTCCTGAGCCAGGACAACCCCCAGGCCATGTACCAACGGCTGGTGGATAATGTGGTAGCGCAGACGGAAGCAATCGGGGCCTATGTCATTGCCAGAGAACTGGAAGGCCCGTTTTTGACCATACAGGCGATGGCTGATGCGGACGATGATCCCTTGTCCGATAGAGCCGTACCCGTACGATATCCAGTGCAAGGAATATGTCCCACCATCGTGGCTGGTGAGGTGTTCCGTACGGGACTTCAGCAAGGCCCGCTGAATCCAAGTTCATCGGCACTGACGCAAGATGTCAACGATGACCGTAGTGTATTTGACCGTGTCCGCAGTGTCATGGCCATCCCGGTGTTTGTGGGTGGAGGGGAAATCCCATTCGTTGTGCTGGTGATCGAGAGCGAAGAAATCCAGCATTTCACGCGATCATTACAGGAAACATTGAAACAGCTAACTACCAGCTTGGGGTTGGGGCTGAGCCGATATTTTGAACAGCGCGAGTTGGAACAGGCAAAAGCAGAAATCGAAAACCTGGCGCGCCATGACATGCTGACGCATTTGCCAAACCGCCGGTTTCTGGAAGAACAACTGGAGCAAGCCATGGCCCGTGCAGAGCGGCATGGCAAACTGCTGGCGGTGTGCATGCTGGATCTGGACGGCTTTAAACCCGTGAATGACGCCTATGGCCACGAAGCCGGCGACGAGGTGCTCGTGACCCTGGGGAAACGATTGCCGGAGGCATTGCGCAAATCGGACTTTGTGGCTCGCCTGGGAGGTGATGAGTTCGTGCTCCTGGTGGAAGACCTCTCTGGGCCGAATGATCTCACCCCGATCCTTGCCAAGGTAGAAGAAACCATGAATACCCCTATCCCACTGAGCCATGGCGAGATCGTCCAGATCAGTGGGAGCATGGGGATCGCCCTGTATCCCTTCGGGAAAGAAGAAACGGGCGACCAACTGCTGCGCAGCGCCGACCACGCCCTCTATGAGAGCAAGGCCCACAAGGCGGATAGAGCGCATTTTTGGGTGATCCTGGGAGACTGAAGTTTCACCGAGTTTCGCAACGCATGAGCATGTCGGTGACAGAATGCCACACTACACTAGAAGCCGATTCGTGCGCAGGCAGCGGAGGACGCTGTGTCTTGGTCTTTGCGGCTCAGGTTGTCCATAATGGCCGTTTGCTTAAACGCACCCGGCCTTATCGGGCTGGATTAGTTCCATGTCTTCCGGCATAGAGATCGGTAGGGTAATGCGTGGCGGCTGACTGGGAACCCCCCGCACATGCACCGGTACAATCATCATGGTGAAGCCATCATGCTGCAGGCGGTCCTGGACGATGAAGCTGACCTCATCATGCAATAGTCCCCAGAATGGACTCTGATAGGTCGAATCAATTACTCGGCCAGCGAAAAAAGTGCTCTGCGGGAAGTAACGAACGGCCACATTCGCGAGTTCCTCCATGGCTTGAATCCGGTCTGTCGAATAGGTCGCAAACCAAGTGGCCGCCATGCCTTCATTACGGCAAAAGGCTATGTACTGGTTAGCCTCGGCCTCGACATAGACCTTCAATTCTTCGAGTGCCGTGATGCCTTTGAACTCGCCTTGGCCGACAACACCCGCTAACAAAAGCACATAATTTTTTACAAAACTACCGATCATTCTGTGTGCCGTCAGCAAGGTGTGCAAGCCAACGCCGTCAAACTTGCTGACAAAAATCACCGCCGTTGCACCGCGTGGATCCATGGGCAGCGCCGGACCCGGCTGTAAGTTGTCGGGCACCATATCCAGCATGGTTTCATCGAGTTCCTCGGTCATCTTGCTAATACCCTTGTAATGCCGGTAGATCAGATAACCAATAATGATGGCGATGCTGGTCACCAGCAGAGTAAACCAACCGCCCGCATCAAATTTCTCGAAGATGGTGATAGCGAGGATGGACGCCGTTACCATAAAGCCGAACGCGCTGATCATCAGGCGATGTTTCCAGGGTTCACCACGATGGCGCTGGGAAAACCAGTGCCGTGATAGGCCCGCCATAGTCAGGGTGAAGGTAATGAACACGTTGATGCTGTACAAGACCACGAGGATGCGGACATGGCCGCCGGTCGTCAAGAGAATGGCGATGGACGCAACGCCAACCAGCAGAATGCCGTTATGCGATACGAACCGATCGGACAGATAGGAAAAACGCTCCGGCAGCCAACGATCGACGGCCATGTTCGCCATAACGATGGGCGCGGTGATGATACCGGTGTTGGCGGCAATAAAGAGCAGCAATCCCTCGGTCACCAGCGTAATCAGCGTCGCGTAAGGACCGAAATGGATGCCATTTAGTGTCCATCCGTGGGTAATCGCGCCATAGAGGACTGCATTCAGGGTTTGTCCCACATGTCCATGCACATGATACATCAGGTACAGGAAAATCAGACTGCCCGCTACCAAAGACAAAGAGGTCGCCAGTAGGGTCATGGTGCGCTGCCCGGTCTGCACCCGCGGTTCGCGCATGATGTGGACACCATTGGCGACGGCTTCCAGACCCGTGTACGTACCACCGCCGAGGCTGAACGCACGCATGATCAGTGCCACGATGAAAATCCAGCCGTATTGTAGGTTGTCATGCTGGACGCTGGTCACCGTATCACGGGTGATTTGCGGTACATTGCTGACGTGGCTGGCCAACCCCCAGCCCAGCATAATGATATGGGTGATGACGAAGGCCATAAAAATAGGCAGTAGAACTTTGATAGATTCCTTCATCCCGCGCAGATTGATAAACATTAGGAAGAGCAGTACAGCCAAATCAAAGAGAAGGCGTTCGTCGTACCAACGCGCCGACATGGTGCTGAGTAGAGCCTCGGTCCCTGAGGCTACCGAAATGGCGGCCGTCAGGATGTAGTCGACGATTAAGGCGGAACCGCTGACCAGCCCTGCCAACGGACCCAACAGGGTCGTTGCGGTGTGATAGCCGCCGCCGCCATCCGGGAACAATGCGATGACCTGTTTATAACCCGCGGAAATCACGAATACAGAGAACGGAATACCGATAGCGAGGAATACGGAGAGATATTCGTGGCCCTTGAGGGCGTAGTAGATCTCAGGAGGACCATAGGCAGACGACGACAGGGCATCGGAACCAAGACCTACCCAAGCCAGAAAAGCCGCCAGCGAGAGGTTTTCGAAAATCTTCGGGTTGAAGACGTTTACAGCGCGGTGAAGCCGGGTGGGCAGACGCAACCAAGCCATTCAGGGCCTCCTCAACGCGGAAAAATACGGAGCGGATACGGATGGATCTCTACGCCTAAACCCAGCGGCGGTTGTTCCTGAAAATAAAGAACCTTGCAGAAAGGACAATAAATCGATATCGGACGTGTATCCCATATAAGTTGGTTCATTGGGCGATCTCTCCAACATTCGTTTTTGACATGCACCTCCTGATAATACCTGCCTATACGGTGTTTCATGGGCAATCATTTTCTCGAATAAACGCTCGTTTTCGAGATGCAGACTCAAATATGTAGTCGGCTAGACACGGTGCGATGATCGTGTTGTGCGTCGAACAACGAATGATCGCCGCCAAACATCATGGCTATTCCTACCGTGAGCATGGCCGGCAAAAGTACACCATAACTGCCGGTCATTTCGGTGATCATAACGATGGTAGACAAGGGGGCATTCGCCGCTACGGAAAAGACCGCCATCATTCCGACCACCACGAACATGGCAATGGGTATATTAAGGTCGGGGGAAACGGCCTTCGCAAAATGCCAAAATAGAGCGCCCGAAAGACCACCAATGACCACCGTCGGACTAAAGGCACCGCCGGATGCGCCAGAGCCGGCAATCAGTGACATGGCCAGGATAACACACCCTATACCAAGGGCTAGCTCGGTCAATCCCGGAGAGATTTTGTGGTCCATGATCAACTGCAACCATCCATAGCCGTTTCCTATGGCATAAGATGATAACAGGCCAACGAAGCCGGCTAAGACGCCACCTATCATGGCGCGGAGATAGATCGGTCGCTTCATCTTCTTGAACAAAGCCGAGATATAATAAAACACCCACAGTAAAAGACGGGCAATCAGGCCGGCAAAAACACCAAAAATGGAAAACCACAGAAGATATTTCAACTCGAAGTTGTGCACCGGTAGAAGGCCGATATGGAACAGGGGCGAAAAACCTACCTTGGTGGCCACCACCAGGTAAGCCGCCGCCGAGGCGGCAAAAGCAGGGATGATCGTTTCGATATCGAAATCGTGCTTGAAAAATATTTCACTGCTGGCGATGGCGCCCGCCAGGGGGGCCTTAAACATGGCCCCCAGTCCCGCGCCTACCCCTATGGCCAAGGCCTCGCGAACTTCGTGGGGCTTTTGCTTGAGCAGTTTGGCGATGTATACGCCGACGCTCCCCCCCACCATACTCATCGCACCTTCGCGACCGGAAGGTCCGCCGGAACCCAGTACCATCGCCGACGTAAAAAGCGTGGTGAAAGATTCCCCCAGGGTGAGCGATTCCGGATTTTCATGGTAGGCGCGAATCGCCTTGTTAGCGCCCAGGCTGCCGGGGTTTTTAAGAATGAGATGGGACAGTATCCCAGAAATGAACCCGGCAATTCCCTCGACGATGGGAATCATGAACGGGTAGGCCGGAGCGGGTGTATAAGACGTCTGAACTCCGCCACCGAAACCGGATGAGCGCGGCGGGATGAAATGAGAGAGGGTCCCCAAGGAGAATTTGGTAAAAAAATCCATTATCTCGATGAAAACCAGAGACAGCGCCCCGGTGATAAGCCCGATGATAATGGGAGTAATAAAATATCGCGCTTTGTTTTTACCTTTTGCAGGTGGCGTTAGTATATCTCTCCAGCTGTGGTTGATTATGTTCTCATCAGTAGCCTCGGTGGAATTCGCGACTAATTTTTCGTTTCCCATTGATTATTCCGTCTGATATTGGTTAATCCGTGCTTATAGGGTTAATCCATAGCCTGCCCGGTGATCTTGCTGGTTTCACCAAGCCGTCTGTCATCAGCCAAGGACGACACCCGCTTGCTCGATGAAGTTTGCCGAGACGGAAAGGTCGGTACAAAGGTGTAGATCAACAGAGGTGCCCCTGAGTGCCCACGCATTCCGGCCGTTCTTACTCCGGAACATGTCGTATATTTATTATCCTATGACTTCGTATGAAGCGTTTCTGCGGTCGTCTCCTCGATTGCCTCCGTCTCCCTAATGTGCTCAAGCGACTTAGTCGCAGCGTCTGGGGCTTTTGATGATGACAGTTGCTCTTCTTCCTTCATAGCCTGCCGGAAACTTTTTATGGCAGAGCCTAAATCTCCTCCTATATTTTTGATTTTGGATGTCCCAAAAAGCGCCATAACAATCAATAACAAAATAATCAAATGCGGAAGGCTGAATATATCCATGATCATATCCTCACTGGTTGATCCATATCTCATCCCGATTTATCCGGCCTGTACCTGAAGGAAGTGGCCCTTCCCGCAGCAGGATAAACTATGAATAAGGGTAGATTAAATAGCGGTCATTCGCTCCAACTATGAAGAGAACCAGTACCATCTGACCAGCTAGAGTTCTCTTTCTGAACTTCTTACTTTCCCATTTCCCTGTCCTTCCATGAACTAGTGGCGGGAGGTGGACGAAACTCCACAGTTCCCCTCTTGCCTCAAGGTGCGCTTAAGCCAACGCCCGTTATGCACACTGATCTATAATCAAGTCCAAAAAATTATTCACCGACGTACTGATGCGAATGGTTGATTGATGACAGTTCTAAAAATTAAATATATGGTGCGCTTAATTTCATATTTAACAATATGTTATATGCTGATGATCGGGTCCAGTGTTTTGAATGCCGTCAAGGATTGGCAATCAAGAAAGCGCATGGTTCGGTTAAACTTCAGTTAGTGTATTGACGGAAGCAGGTGTGTAAGACGAAACAAACTCCAGAAGGAAAATAAAAAAGAACGAGAATCCGGACGACATGGCCAGAAAAATCGTAAATAACTAATTCAGGATCAAATCACGAAATTCTTTCGGCAAAGCCCTAGTGTACTAATTCTGCAGGGGCTGGGCAAGGACCCCGTTGAGACCCCGTTGAGACATGGGGATTTTTGCCATGGCGAAGCCGAAGAAGGGGCGAAAACGGATAGCTCGGGCAATCGATGCGGAGGTCGAGATTCCGGGGCAGCGCGAGCTGTTTGGAACGATGGTTCACGATGCGCCACCCCCCAAAATCAGTCGCGGGATTCGAGGTGCTCTGAGTCCCTGGCGCTACCTTGTTCTGACGGGTAGAATCCTACTTATGTTCTCCGATAGCCTCCCAAAGAAAAGACTGTTCGAGCAGTTCGCCCGCGTTGCCAAGGCGCTGGCCAGCGCCAACCGACTGGCGTTGCTGGAAGCACTGGCACAGAGCGAGCATTGCGTGGAAGCCTTGTCACAGGCCGTAGACATGTCAGTGGCGAACACCTCCCATCACTTGCAGATATTGCGCGATAGCGGACTGGTGCAATCGCGCAAGGAAGGCTTGAAGGTTATCTACCGATTGACCGACGATGCCATCCCAACCGTAGTGGGCAGTATCTGCGGCCTAGCGGAACGTAATCTTGCGGAGGTGGAGCGCATTGTCCGGGAAAACTTCTGCCACCGTGACCTCCTCACCCCGGTACGCCGCGACCAACTGCTGCAGATGGCGCATTCCGGCGAGGCGATGGTGATTGATGTGCGCCCTTCCGGCGAGTACGAGGCTGGTCATATCCCCTGCGCAATCAGCATCCCGCTGGACACCTTGCCTGAACGCTTGGCCGAACTACCGAAAGAACTGGAGATCGTCGCCTACTGCCGTGGACCCTACTGCATGCTGGCTTTTGAAGCGGTGGAAAAACTGCGGCAGTCTGGCTATCAAGCTCGCCGCCTGGAGGATGGTTTTCCAGAATGGAAGGCTGCGCAATTGCCGATAGTGAACAACACCCAATAATTTTGGCTTAGATTTTGGATGCCCGATCTCACAAGTATTATAATTCTCTCGACGCGCTACTCACTCGAGTTCGCCA
>DAIAVG010000017.1 GCA_027445725.1 Acidithiobacillus sp. | reverse complement strand
GCGTGATCCGTAGCGAGTAGATGGCAGCAATACCTTTGGGCGGCGTCACACTCAGAATCTTCTCCCATCGCAACCCCTTATCCCGGTAGACCTGATCCCAGGTCATGTGCAAAATCTTTCTCAAGGTCTCCAAAGCCGAATGGCGTTCTGGCTTGGGCAAGGCAAGCAGGTTTTCCTGGAATACCGGATTATTCAGGTCCAGACGAACCGTCTCAGTCTGGTCGACTTGCCCACAGCCGTGTAGTACGCTGCACCGCTATAACACTTGGTCAAAATTCAACGCGCACAGGTGGTCAGCTTTAAATGCGCGCCAACACTTGAGTTTTTTATGAGGGAATGGCTGATAAAGGACCGAGGGAACGAGGCCATAATTACGCTTTACCGTATCCGGATTGTCTGCTAACCTCTCTCCATGGCCGTTTTAGGAAAAGGCGTCGAGTACGCCCTGCATTGCCTGCTCTATCTCAGCAGCCCGCCGGACACACACAGTCTGGCGGTGGGAGACATCGCCCGTTTCCAGGGGGTTTCGGAGACCTACCTTGCCAAGGTTTTCACCAAGCTAAAGAAGGCCGGATTGGTGCGCTCTGCCCTCGGCGCCAAAGGGGGTTATGAATTGGCAAGGCCTCCGGAACAGATCACGTTCTGGGACGTGGCAGTCGCCGTAGAAGGCGAGATCCGCCTGTTTGAATGCTGGAATATTCGCGAGAAAGGCGCGCTATACCGAGGGAACCCCAGGCCGGACTGGGCCAAGCGCGGACCCTGCACGATTCACCAGGTCATGATGGATGCAGAGGCCCAGGTCAAGGCAGCGCTGGGAACAAAAACACTGGCATGGCTGGCGCAGGAGGTCAACCGAAAGGTTCCGAAACACCAGGAACAGGCGGCCCGATGGTTTCTGCAAATCATGTCGCCCGAGTAGTAAATATTTTTCGTTTTAATCGGACATATAGGATCGATATTAACGTCATTAAAAGGAGAACAAGATGAAACATCTAGTCATCGCGGGCGGTGGATTTGCTGGATTCTGGAGCGCCATGAGCGCCGTCAGACAGGCCACGGAGCTTGGCAAGCGCGATATGTTGAAAATCACCCTCATCAACCGAGATGAATATCTCGGTCTCCGGCCGCGCTTCTACGAGGCCGACCTCAGGGGGACCCGGGTACCGCTCGGGAACTGGCTGACGCCCCTCGGAATTGACCTCGTCATCGGCGAGATCGGCAGCGCCGTTCCGGCATCGCGGCACATTCGGCTCGTGGGTGGGCCTGATATCTCCTATGATCAGCTGATTCTAGCTACTGGCAGCCGCCAGACTTATCCTGACTCCGTCGGGCCAGGCCATCTGTTCAGCGCGGACACCTTCGAGGAATCCGCCGCCCTGGACCAGCACCTTCGCGCGCTCACGGCAACGGGTTTCCCGACGCCAGCCTCTCGAACCTTCGTGGTGGTGGGTGGAGGCCTTACCGGGCTTGAAATCGTGACGGCGCTACCCTCGAGACTGGAACGCCTCGCGCCGTCGATCCCAGGATTCGCGTTCCATCTTATTGAGCGGGCACCGGAGATCGGGCTGGGTTACGCGCCCGACGCGCGCCGGCACATCGTGAAGCGCCTGCAGCATTTGGGCATCACCATGCACACCGGCCAAGACGAGCTCCGACACGAGAAGGACCGGCTGATTCTGGCGGGCAACCAACAACTGTCGGCCAAGACCGTGATCGTCGCGACCGGCTTCACGGCAAGCCCCCTGGCCGCCACGTTCCGCGGACCCAGAGATGATCTGGGGCGGCTCGCGGTGGACGCCTTCCTGCGTCTACCAGAGCACCCAGAGGTGCTGGCTGCAGGAGACGTATCCCTGGCGAAAACCGATCCCGATCACTACGCAGTCATGTCCTGCCAGCATGCCATGCCTCAAGGCAGGACCGCAGGCCACAATGCCGTGCGCCTTCTGTTCAACGAGGACCCCATACCCTATGCACAGCCGCGCTATAGAACCTGTCTGGATCTGGGTCCCGGGGATGCGCTAGTGACTGCTGGCTGGGAACGACGCGTGAAAACGATCGGACCCGAAGCTAAGGCCATTAAGACCGAGATCCTCACGCAATGGATCTGTCCGCCCGCCGACATTGTGAACACGCTCGCGATGGCAGCACCGGTGATCGCTTCCTAAGCCGCCTTGTTGCCGATCAGCGACTCAGAGGATGTGCTGTGGCGGACGCCAATGGCGACCCTGGAAGACGGTAAACAGAATTCCCAGCTGCGGCGTCTTTGCTGCGGCATCTGCGTTTTCGCCTTCTTGCCGCATGTGTGCCAGGGGATTATGTATATCTGGCAAAATTCCCGCCTTCCATGCTTCGGCAACATCTTTTGAGCCGAGAGGGGGCCGCCACAGAACGATCTGACATCCCAGAATCTGGATTTTTCAGCTTGCCGCTGATGGGCGGCATCCGTTTTGATCTGTGTCTCCTGGTCTTTCTCGTTCTCCAGAGAAAGGTAGACCGTGGCGGACTTTCTCAGGAGACCCTGCACATGCGGCTGGTCCAGAAAGGCACGGACCCCGCCCCGCCCGACACCACAATAGACGGCGCTGCAACCCGATGGGACCGATACCAATCCATGACCGCCAAGGCGTCGGTACCGCCTTCCACGATCCACAATGCGCTATCGGAAGGCCACACAGGATTGCCGCCCCTTCCTTTGTCTCCCGCCCTTTCTTACACTGTACGCTACGACTCAACAGGACCTTTTATGCGCGCCAGTCAGATCTTCATCCCCACCCTCAAGGAGACACCCGCCGAGGCGGAGCTCATCAGCCACCAGTTATTGCTGCGCGGGGGCTTTATCCGCCGCCTGGCTTCTGGCTTGTACACCTGGATGCCCTTGGGGTTGCGGGTGTTGCGCAAGGTGGAGCGGGTGGTGCGCGAGGAGATGGACCGCAGCGGCGCACAGGAACTGCTGATGCCGCTGGTACAGCCCGCCGAGCTGTGGCAGGAGTCGGGGCGCTGGGAACAGTACGGCCCGGAGCTGCTGCGCTTGCGGGATCGTCATAACCGCGATTTTTGCCTGGGACCCACCCATGAGGAAGTCATCAGCGATCTGGTGCGGCGGGAGATTCACTCTTACCGACAGCTTCCCGTCAATTTCTACCAGATTCAGACCAAGTTTCGCGATGAAATCCGCCCCCGCTTCGGGCTGATGCGCGGGCGTGAGTTCATCATGAAGGATGCTTATTCCTTCCATATGGATCACGCCTCGCTGGAGATCACTTACCAGACCATGTATGAAGCCTATCAGCGGACGTTCACCCGTCTTGGGCTGAACTTCCGTGCGGTGGAGGCGGATAACGGGGCTATTGGCGGCAAGCGCTCCCATGAGTTTCATGTGCTGGCGGACTCGGGGGAAGATGCCATCGTCTCGTGTCACCACTGCGCGTATGCCGCCAACATGGAAAAGGCCCAAAGTCGCCCGGAACCCGTCGGGACGGAGGCGCCGCTGCTTGCCGGGCAGGTGCAGACGCCGGGCAGCCGCACGGTGGCGGAGCAGGCGGAACATCTGGGCATCAGCGCCGCCAACATCGTCAAGACCGTGTTGGTGGTCGCCGACGGTAAGATGGTCATGTTGTTGTTGCGCGGCGATGACGAGTTGAATCTGATCAAGGCCGGGCATGCCCTGGACGCGCAGAACGTGCAACTGGCCAGCCCGGAGGAAGCGGTATCGGCCACGGGCGCACCCTTGGGCTTTATCGGCCCCAAGGACCTGCCGCTGCCTATCCCCATTATGGCGGATCACCGCGCCCTTGGCGTGGCCAATTTCAGCACCGGCGCCAATGCGGCGGAACTGCACTGGATCAACCTGAACTGGGACCGGGATTTGCCGCGCCCGGAAGCGGCCGATCTGCGCAATGTCCGTGCCGGGGATGGCTGCCCCCATTGTGCCACAGGCACCTTAAGTATCCGTCGCGGCATCGAGGTGGGGCACGTCTTTCAACTCGGGGAACTCTACAGCAAGAGCATGGGCATTACCGTGCTGGACGAGACAGGGCGCGACGCCACAGTGACTATGGGTTGCTACGGTATCGGTGTGTCGCGGGTGGTGGCGGCAGCGGTGGAGCAGCATTTTGATGATCGTGGCATCACTTGGCCAGTGGCCCTGGCGCCCTTTGAAGTCGGCATCGTCGCCATCAATGCGCGCAAGTCGCCGGAGGTGGCCGCCGCCGCTCAAGCCCTGCATGATCGCCTGGAGGCGCTGGGCTACAGCGTACTACTCGACGACCGCGATGAGCGTCCGGGGGTGCAGTTTGCCACCATGGATCTGATCGGTCTGCCCCATCGCATTGTGGTCAGTGACAAAGTGCTGGCGCAGGGCGTTTGGGAATATCGGGCGCGGCACGCCACCGAAAACGTGCTGCTCGACGAAACGCAACTCATGGACTACCTGCGCAAGGAGCATCCCCGTGGATAAATCACCCGTAAAGACCCCCATAAAGCATATTTTGGTAGCCGTCGATTTTTCGCCGATGGCCCTGTACACCGCCCGGATGGCGGCGCAGGAGGCCCAATTGCACGGCGCCAGCCTCACCTTGCTCCACATTTTCAACCCGCAAATGCTCAATCTGCAGATGCCGGAAGAAATTCTGCCGCCGACCTTGGATCTGCGCGAAAAGCTGCTCCACCTGGCCCAGGCCGAGATGGAAAAGCTGCGCCAGGCCGTGGCCGAAGGCGGAATCACACCGCGGGTAGAACTGGAGGAGAGTGGGGAGAATATCGGGAAGGCGGTGATTGCCTTCGGCAAGGCCCATGCAGTGGACATGCTGGTGGTGGGCAGTCATGGCCACGGCGCCATTGGCCGGTTGTTGCTGGGTTCTGTCGCCAATGACATTGTCCATTACGCCAGTTGTCCGGTGCTGGTGGTCAAGCACCAGGAGGACTGAATTGGTAAAACCCTAAGGCTGGGGCGCAGACTTCCCGGTGCCCGCCATCTGCGCGGCCCAGCCACTCACCGCACTGACAAAACGTTCACTTGCCCCGGCCATGGCCACGGCACCACCCTGCGCACTCGCACTGGGAAGCATCTCGGTGAAACGAAAACCGTGCTGGGCAGCCACCTGATAATCAGCAGTCTTCACCAGCGTCGCGGTACCGGCGACCAGTGCCTTGCCCGCCTCCGGCCCGCTGAAATTCACCACGAAGTCCGTCAGACTGACCTGCAACAGCCAAGTCGCTGTGCCTCTGGACTGCCCCACCAAAACCGCCCGCCACTGGCCGGAGTCTTCCAATTGATGTTGTAAGCGGCTGGCAATCATCTGCGGCGGGGTGCCGATCCAGCGGGCGTCCCGGTAGGCCAGCAGGCGCTGTGGCTCCTGATAGAGCAAATGATATTGGTAGGCGTCCGTTTTCAGCCAATGCGCGGCGCTGACCCGAGCCAAACGCAGCACGGGCAACGTCGTCGTTGTGCCCGTGCTGCTGGCCAGAGGGGCGGGATGCGGCGGCGGCGTAATATCGTAGGGTGTCTGCCAGGGGGCACTGCTGGCACAACCAGCGGCGAGCAGAACCATGCCTGCCAGCACCATGCGTTTTCCCGCGGGTGAATATTTAGAAAGAGGGTGTTGCATGCGCTCAGTTTCCTCCTGCGGAAAAGCCCGATTCACCCGGTCCCGGCGGCGGGCCCTGGTTGCCGTAGAGCAATGATTGCGGGGAGCGCTGCAGCGAATGGCTGAGATCCGCTAACGCCGCACTGCTGGTCATCAGGCTTTGGGTAAGGCGATTCACCTGCGGCAGGGTGTCATAATTGAGCGTGTTCACCGCCCGCTCTCCCGCGACACTGAGTCCATGCAGTGACTTGGCGGCCTCCGCCGTATCCGCCAGCGGCGCTTGCGCCGCCACGGTCAGCGCATCGAGATGGGCGATGAGCAGATGGCTCGCCACCATGGTGGACTGGGTGGCAGCAACCATGGCAGGCAGGGCTTTAATGGTCGGCAATAATGCCGTCTCCATCTGTACCAACTGGTCTGTGGCCTGGTCCACATGGGCTAGCGTCCGCGCAAAATGTGTGCGATTTTTATCAGTTAAAAGTGAGTTCAGGCGGTCAGCCAACTCGTTGCTGCGATTCACCAGCGATTCGCCCTTACGGGATAGCACCTCAAAAAAGCTGGGATGCATGGGGATTTCGGCCGGTCGACCGGACATCCTCGGCAAAGGTGCGAAGTCGGTGCCGTGATCGGTCAGGGACAAATAACTCAGCCCGGTCACCCCTTGCGGCGCCAGTTCGGCGAAGGTCGCCCGGGTAATGGGCGTCGCCTTATCCACCTTGATCCGCACCCTGATCATGCGCGGATTCGCCGGATCCAGACCAATCGCGATCACGTCTCCCACCCGTACACCTTTGAAGCGCACCGGTGCCTGAAGGGTGAGGCCCGCAACACTGTACGGGGATAGCACATCGAAGGTGATGCCTGGCTGCTCACTACGATGCATCCACAATCCGACTACGGCCACTCCGACACCCAGTACGGCCAAAAAGATGAGTGCTACCAGCGCGTGCGCACGGCTCTCCAAGAGAAACTCCTTTGCAATATCAGCGGCTATTGGAGCACAGGACGGACGCCAAGCCAATCACCATCTGATACGCGCACAGATGAGCGCATGGATTGACTTGCCACAAGACCCATGCCTAAATGGCGGAAAACTACTGGAACCTCGATTCTCTATGGACTTTGACATCCTCCGCCGTACCATGATTGACACCCAGATTCGCACTTGGGATGTGCTCGACCCCCGTGTGCTGGGGACTGTTGCGCAGGTGAAACGTGAGTTTTTCGTGCCGACCCCATATCGGCATTTGGCTTTTGCTGATTTTAATTTACCTCTGGGGCATGGCGAGATCATGTGGACGCCGAAGATGGAGGCGCGGGTCTTGCAGGAGCTGGATCTGCATGAACCGGATCGGGTCCTGGAGATCGGTACCGGAAGCGGCTACTTGACGGCACTGATGGCACAACTTGCGGGGATGGTACACAGTGTCGAGGATCGCGCCGACCTCTCCCGAACGGCGGAAGGCCATTTGCGGGTGCAAGGCGTTCAAAATGCCCACCTGCACATTGGTGACGGATCTAACGGCTGGGTAAGCAATGCCCCCTATGATGCCATCTGCATCACCGGCTCCTTGCCGATGCTGCCGGATGCCTTCAAAGAGCAACTGGCGGTCGGCGGACGATTGATCGCCATTCTCGGCACCGGCCCGGCCATGCGGGTGCGGCGCATTTTCCACTCCCAGCCGGGCATCTTTGAAAGCTCGGAACTCTTCGAGACAGAGGTTCCGCCTCTGCGTCACAAGCCGCTGCCTGTCGGCTTCGTATTCTGACTGATCATGCGTATCGAGGCCACGCAGAGCGTTGTCCTCGCCGTTGATCTGCAGGATCGCCTGCTCGGCACCCTTCCCCCCGTGCGACGGGTGCCGCTGCTGCGCAACATCACCCAACTGCTGGAGGCGGCCACGGCCCTCGGGCTGCCCACCCTTGCCACCGCCCAATATCCGCAGGGTCTGGGACCAGTCCGTGAGGATATCCGCGTCCATGCTGCCGATGTCCTGGAAAAGACCACCTTTTCCTGCCTGCGCAGCAGCAACAGTCGCCAATGGCTGGAGGCACAGGACGGGCGACCTCAGGTCATCCTGACCGGTATAGAGCTCCACATCTGTGTGCTGCAAACCGCCCTGGACCTGCAGGCAGGGGGTTGGCAACCGGTGGTGGTGGCCGATGCCTGCGCCAGCCGTGACGCCGAACATCAGCAACCCGCTTTGGAGCGGCTGCGGCAGGCGGGAGTTACAGTCGCCGTCGCTGAGTCGGTATTTTATGAGTGGCTGGACGACGCGGCGCACCCGGCTTTTCGCATCCTTGCCGCCGCCTGGCGTTAGGAGTGCTGCCTTGAGTTCTGTCCCACTGAGTTACCAGATCAGCGCCGCGCCACAAGCACATCTTTTTCAGGTGTCTCTGAGTATTTCCGAACCGGACCCGGAAGGACAGATCCTCGCCCTGCCCGCATGGGTGCCCGGCAGCTATACTATCCGCGATCTCGCCCGCCATGTGACCCAAATCCGCGCAGAGCGTAATGGGCAGGATATCGCCCTGCACAAAACCGGTAAGGACCGCTGGCGTCTCGCTGCGGGGCATGGCCCGGTCGTCGTCCATTATGCCGTGTACGCTTTCGACCGCTCAGTACGCACGGCATATCTGGATGATCAAGGGGGGTTTTTCAACGGCCCGGCCGTCTACTTGCGGGTCCTGGGACAGGAAGACCAGGCGCACGCCGTCCTCCTGGAAGGTCCGGAAGGCTGGCAGGTGGCCACCGCCCTCCCCCGGCAAAGCGGCGTGAGCTGGGGCTGGGGCAGCTTTGTTGCCTCTGAGTATCGCGCCCTCATTGATCATCCGCTGCTCATGGGCACGCTCACTCTGCTGGACTTTTCGGCAGGAGAGCGGCCCCATCACCTGCTCATTCAGGGAATCCATCAGGCAGACCTGCAACGGCTGGGTCCCGACCTGACACGCATCTGTGACTGGCAACAGCGTTTCTGGGGCGATGCCGCCTTTGCCGAGTACCACTTTCTGTGCATGACCAGTGCTGATGGCTATGGAGGATTGGAGCATCGCGCTTCCAGCGCCCTCCTCTGCGCCCGGGATGACCTGAGTGGCCGCAACGAAGACCATTATCAGCGCTTCCTGGGTCTGGTCAGTCACGAGTATTTCCATAGCTGGCTGGTGCAGGCCATTCGTCCCGCTGTGCTCAGCGCCAGTGCCCTGGACCGCGAGGCGCCCACCCGCGACCTCTGGGTCTTCGAGGGCATCACCTCCTACTATGATGATCTCTGCCTGCGCCGCGCAGGCCTGACCACGCCCGAGCAATATCTGCGCAGGGTCGGGAAGGAGCTGACCCGTTTGCTGCGCCGCCCTGGACGTTTCCTGCAAAGTCTGGTGGAATCCAGTGAAGATACCTGGATCAAGCTCTATCATCCCCACGCCAACAGCGCCAACTTTGAGATCAGTTATTATAACAAGGGCGCCATGATGGCCCTCTGTCTGGACCTCAGTTTACGCATCGAGAGTGAAGGCACCCGAAGTCTCGACACCTTGCTCGCCCGGCTGTGGCAAGACTATGGCCGCATCGCTAAACCGCTGCCGGAAGGCCAATGCATCAATCTGGTCGAGGCGCTCGCCGGGCCGACGCTCGCCGCGCGTTTGGAGGCTTGGATTACAGAGAAGACCGACCTGCCGTTGCGCGCGCTGTTGGCGGAAATGGGCATTGCGCTGCACCTGCGCGCCGCCAACGGCCCGCGGGATGAAGGCGGACAGGCCTGCGAAAAAACCCCGCCGGTCTGGCTGGGTGCGCACTGGCGTCCGCACGCGCTGGGTGCTCAATTGCGCCATGTGCAGAGTGGCGGCCCTGCCGAGCAGGCAGGGTTGTCGCCGGACGATGTTCTCGTCGCCCTCGATGGCGTCCGGACTACAGCGGAACAATTACAGCCACAACTGGATGCGGCTCCCGCGGGCGCGGCGCTACGTGTTCAGTTCTTCCGCGATGATATTCTTATGGAAACTCAACTGATCCCCGCCCCGCCTCCACAGGATACGGTCTGGCTGGAATCGCTGGAGGATGTGGATGAGGTCGTCCTTGCACGTCGCCGTGCCTGGTTAGAGGGAACAACGGCGGAAAGTCGTTGAGCTTCCGTACTTCATGATCTGATTCTGTAGCAACCCATTTCCGTACAGACAATACCCAGAGGGATATCCCAAGGCTCTCTGGGCACACGCGGCACTTCCTGAAAGGCATGCCCCACCCCAATCAACCGCGGACGCCGCCAACTGCGGCGATGCGGCAAATGTGCCAGGCTGCGATCATAGAAACCGCCGCCCATCCCCAGACGGTAACCTTCCGCGTCAAAGGCAACCAGTGGCAGGATCAGCAGATCCAGTTCGTGTACGGAACGCTGATGACTGGGAGACACCTGTGGTTCCGGGATGCGAAAGCGATTGTTGCGCATGGCCGCATGCGGGTTAAAAGGCGCAAAACGGAGGCCACGTGCAAACTGCCCGGCGAGTACCGGCAGATAAAAATGCTTGTTGACCGCGATCGGGTGCTGCATGAGCGGCAAGGGGCTGATTTCGCCCTGCATGGGCCAGTAGAGTCCGATATGCCGGGCCCGCCGAAAGTGGTTGAGACGCACGAGGTGATTAGAGAGCGCTATGGCAGCGCACTGTAGTGCCTCAGGTGACAGGTCGCGTCGCTGCTGGCGCAGCCGTCGACGTAATTGGCTTTTCGCTGGTACTTCATCCAGCCCTTGAAACAAAAAACCCCCCGCGTGGGTCGTGCGGCCCGCTACCCCATGAACCTGGTGTACAGGTGGGAATCCACACACCGCTTTAGGCTACTCCACGAGGGAGCTGCACACCACGGTGATGACTGGGGATCCCCTGGATAGACAATGTTGGTTCAGGAATCATCTCGACCACTCGCGCCCCACAGGAGGCAACATCCAAGCTACTCTGCCCCCCTACCCATGTCAACCAGCCGGCGCAGGCGATCTTCCAGCAGATTGAGTTGATCATCGCGCACTCGCACTTCCTGGCGGACGCGCTGCAGGTCTGCAGCCAGGTTGACCGCCACCATCAGTGCGGTGCGCTCCTTACTGATCATTCGCCCCCGTGCACGGGCGGCTTCGAGCTGTTGATTCAACAGTGCCACTGCCTCCAGAAGCAGTGCCTGTTCTTCGGGCAGACAGGGCACCTGATAACTTTGCCCCAGCAAAGTGATGTTGACGTGATTGGTGGTGGGACTGCGAGTTGCTTCAGGCACGGTTTTCTCCATCTGTGTGGTTCTATCCTTCGTTTTCCCAATGGCTCACCTGCGTGAGCAGCTCACTGAGCCGCAGACATACCGCCTCCTGACGTTCCCGCAGCAAGATATTCTCGGCGTCGAGCATCTGGATTTGCTTTTGCAGAACCTGCAGGGAACGCTTGTCACGCCCGTCTCCTTCCAGATGACGACGCAAGCCGCGATAATCCGTTATAATGCTTTCCAACTCTGCGAACAGAGATTCAAAACGGGACTCCAACACTGCGCCACCCCATCTCACCAAGGATTTTGCTTCCGAGTGTACGAAGCGTCCCAGCCATTTGCAAACTGAACCAGGTCGTTCCCGATTATGCCTCTTTCTGACCCTGCCAAACGTAATCGCGACTTTCGCTTCCGGCTCGGTGTAGCGACTGGCCTGATGCTGCTGGCGATTCTGCTCGTCGTACTGCGCGTCATGGACCTGGAGGTGCTGCATTTTTCCAAGTTCCGTACCCTGGCTTATGATAACCATGCGGCTCTCGTCCCCGTCGCCCCGCCCCGCGGTCTGGTGCTTGCCGATCACGGTGAGGTGCTGGCGGAAAACCAGCCCACCTATGCCGTGGAAATCACCCCCGACCAGACGCCCCATTTGCGGGAGACGTTGCAGCATCTACAGCAAATGCTCGGGCTGAGTACAGACGATATGCGCCAATTTCAGGACCGGCGTCTGGGAAAGCCGGATTTCGATCCGGTGGTCCTCAAGGCCGGTCTGACATCGACACAGATCGCCGCTATCGCCGTGCGCGCGCTGGATCTGCCCGGAGTGCGGGTCGTCGCCATGCTCCATCGCCATTATCCCTACGACGCACTGTTCTCCCACGTCGTCGGCTATGTCGGCCCTATTACTGCCACCGACCTGAAGGATTTTCACGCCAGTCATTATGTTGGTCGCAACTATATTGGCAAGAATGGTCTGGAGCGCTATTACGAACGCCAGCTACGCGGCACCATGGGTTATCAGATCAAGGATATCAACGCACGCGGCCTACAGGTGGGCACCCTGCGCGATATCCCCGCGCACCCCGGAGATAATCTGCTCACGCACTTGCGCGTGCGTGTGCAGCAGGCGGGGGCAAGGGCCTTCCAGGGCAAAGGGTATCGTGGCGCCGTCGTCGCTTTGGACCCTAACAATGGCGCCGTACTGGCCATGGTCACCAGCCCCAGCTTTAATGCCAACTGGTTCGTGGATGGCATCAGCACAGCGCACTGGCAGAGCCTGCTCGATAACCGGGGACGTCCGCTGATGAACCGCGCCGATAATGGCCTCTATCCACCAGGGTCCTGCGCCAAGCCGTTCTACTCCATTCAGGCCGTGCAGGAAGGCGTGATTACGCCTGATTTCCATACATTTTGTGCAGGTAACTACCAACTCGGCGGTCATACCTACTGGGACTGGAACCGGGCGGGTTTTGGCAACACGGGCATAACCAAGGCCCTGGCCTGGTCGGTGGATGTCTTTTACTACAAGCTCGCAGTGAAGATGGGCATCGCTCTGCAGGACAAGACCTTGTGGCGATTTGGCTTCGGCAGAAAACCCCCCATCGACCTGCCGGGCGGCGCCAGTGGTCTGGTACCGACCCCCGCCTGGAAGCGTAAGCATCTGCATGCGCCTTGGTACACGGGAGATTCCGTCATTCTCGGAATCGGTCAGGGTTATTTGCTGGAAACGCCATTGCAGTTAGCCCGCGCGGTCTCCGCCCTCGCCAACGGCGGCTATCTGATTCAGCCTCAGGTCGCTAAAGCCTTCATTAACCCGAACACCGGCCAGACAGCGACCATTCCCAATGCGCCGCCCGTTAATCTGCACATTCCGGCAGCGGCCATGCATGCCGTCCATAAGGGTATGGAGGCCTGTGTCGCAATCGGTACCTGTCATACCGTCAGCATTCCCGGCATTACCATTGCCGGAAAAACGGGGACGGCACAGGTACCGGTGGGTTACAAAAATGGCCACACCGTCTATAACAACGACTCCCTTTTTATAGGCTGGGCCCCGGTACATCACCCCAAAATCGCCGTCGCCGTAGTGGTGGAGTATGGCGGGCACAACGCCTGGCAAGCCCTGCCGGTAGCCCGTGCGGTAATCAAAGCCTATTTACAGCCCGATGAAAAAACACCGGAAATAGTTGCTGAAAAAACCGCAGCACATTATGATGCGCGCCTTGCTATTGGGGAGAAAGGTTCTGTCAACCCTCGCCCCGCTCATTCCACTAGACCATAAGGAGTCCAAAAAATGACAGATTTTGCGATTGCGGCCCAGCCGCGTGAAGATAACGGCCGCCGTGCCAGCCGTCGCCTGCGTCGTACCGGCATGGTACCCGCCGTGCTTTATGGTGATGGCAAGGCCGCGATAGGTCTCAGTATTGAAGCCCGCTTGCTGCGCAAACTGCTGCCCGACGAGCGCGCATACACCCACGTTATTACGCTGCAGTTCCCCAACAGCAACGAGACGGCGCTCATCCGCGACATTCAGATGCACCCCTACAAAGAAGAAGTGCTGCACATGGACTTTTTACGCGTTCATGCCGGCGAACAGGTGCGTTTGCATGTGCCCGTCCACTTCCTGAACGAAAGCACCTGTGTCGGCCTCAAGGCAGGCGGTGTACTGCATCGCGCCCTGGTGGAAGTGGAAGTGGAAGCACCAGTGGATCGCCTACCGGAAGCCATCGAAGTGGACATCGCCGGGCTACACACGGGTGAAAGTCTGCATTTGTCGCAGATCAGTATGCCCGTCGGCGTGACCCTGGTGCCTTTGCTGCATGAGGACGACAAGGAAGTCGTCTCCATCCACAATCCGCGTACCGGTGCCGAGGCGGAAGAGGCCCCGGAGACCACCGCCTGAGGCCTTATGGACTGGTTGTTGGCGGGCCTGGGTAACCCCGGCGCGGAATACGCCCGGACCCGCCATAATGCCGGTTTTTGGACGCTCCAAACCCTTGCGGATCGGGTCGGGGCGTCTTTGCGTATGGAGAAGCGCTGGCATTGCCTGGCCGCTACGGCACGAGCTTCCGGACTGGAACTGGGGCTGTGTATGCCTCAGGATTTCATGAACCGCAGCGGTGGCCCGGTACAGGCTATGGCGGCCTTTTATAAAGTGCCCATAGAACGGATTCTGGTGATTCATGATGAGCTGGACCTGCCCCCAGGTACGGCACGGCTGAAACGCGGTGGTGGTCATGGCGGGCACAACGGCTTACGCGATCTCGACCGTGCCCTGGGCACCCGCGATTACTGGCGGCTACGCATCGGTATCGGCCATCCGGGGCACAAAGATGCGGTCATCGGTTATGTGCTTGGCACTCCGATGGCAGCGGATAAGACCCTGATTGACGAGGCGATTGAACGCAGTCTCAGCGTACTTCCCGATTTTCTCAGCGGCCGCACGGATGCGGCACAAAAAACCCTGCATAGCGATTAGGAGTTTCTTATGGCTTTGGCCTGCGGCATCGTCGGCTTACCCAATGTCGGCAAATCCACCCTTTTCAACGCCATCACCAGGGCGGGTATCGCAGCGGAGA
>DAIAVG010000016.1 GCA_027445725.1 Acidithiobacillus sp. | reverse complement strand
CGGCCTTCAGTTGCGCCTCTTCCTGACTGGTAATCTGGTTGGCCGGAGCCACCCAGAGAATGTTGCCGATATGTTTTGCCGCCAGTCCCTGAGACTCCAGAATTACCTGAAGAGCTTGTTCCCAAGGCTCGTTCTTGAGGCGGATGGAAAGACTGCCGGTCACATTGTTGGAAACGACGATGTTTTGGTGAGTGAAGTCGGCAATCACCTGCAGGGCGTCGCGCACGCTGATGTTCTGGAAGTCCATGCTGAGGCGCGCACCGGCGTTGGGATTGCTGCCTGTCTCAGTAGTTTTGGGATGTACATCAATCATTGTTTGCTGCCCCAGCTGATAAGCCGAGTATTCGTAAGGACCATGAATGGCAAAAACCAATCGGGTGCTACGTCCCAGAGGATAGCTGTCCACATACTGAACCGGGGTACCGAACTGGCCGACCCCGAAACGGTGGGTGTAGCTGGAGGGAATGACCGTATTTTTGAGCTCGACGATGAGGGCGCCGTTCTCGCGGGTGACGTTCATCTGCGGTTGCGGGCCGGAGATGGAAAGATTGAGGACTCCGCCGCCGTTCTTCCCACGCTTAAAACTCAGATCGTTGATTTGTGTACCTGAAGTGATGGCCGGGGCAGCCACGGGCGGCGCAGATGTTACGGGAGTCTCTGTCACACTGCTGCTGGCTGGTACGCTCGGGACACTTGCCGCAGACGCTTTGCTCTGATTGGCGACCAAGGCAAGTCGATAACCGCCGGGCGCCGGCTCCATCATGATCGCCTGCGGTGACTTCAGCAGCAGATCAAGGCGGGCGTGATGACCAACATTTTCGGTGAGCACATTCTGCACAGCGCCGCTGCCGGCGACGGTACCCACGGAGCTCATAAAATGGGCGTCACTGAAGTCAATGCGCACCCGATAACCGCCATTCAGGGTGTTTACGTCGTAGGCAGGGCGGCTGTCACTGCGGATCAGGAACGCCGTACCATGCTGATCCCGTACCGGCGTAACGCTGCTGATAAGGCTCTCGGCCCAGGCGGCGCCGGAGATCAGGCAGAGCGTCGCCGCCATGATGGCAATGGTCGCTGGCCTCAGTACCAAAGGGTGGGGCTGAGGGTTTGCAGCGACACGGCGGATGTGTCGGGCGGTATTGGATGCTGTGCTCATCTTTTCGCTATCCTCTGTATTCTTTGGGGTTAGGCAAGTCATGTTCAGTTGCCGTTTTGCATGTGCAAAACGGTCTGTTCTTTCTGGAATCCGCCGAAGGCGTTGGGCATGTATTGTTCGACGGTGACCGACCGTTTCGTCATGCCGTCATCAATGCGCACGATGCGACCGTTATGGGTGCCGATGTAGCTGCCGATGGTCGCACGATAGATTTTTTTATCCGGCGCGAGGACTACGGCCCAGAGCTTGCCCTGATTATCCCGGACAATGCCGGTTACGCTCAGGCTGGAAAGGGCATATTTCTCCAGCGGCTGGACAGGTCCATGACTGGCCGGACGTGGTCCGCTGCTGGCGGCAGCGGCCTCCTTGCGCAGTAGAAGCTCCGAGAAGCTTGTGAAGGGATCACGGTTGATCGGATTCTCATAAGCCTTCGGCGCGTAAGCGGGGGTCTTGGGCAGCGGTGTAATGTGTGTGTTGCTTTTCGGGCCGTCAGCAACGAAGGCCTGAAGATGGCGGAGATTGTCGTTGTCTGAGCAACCGCTCAGTAGCGCCATGCCGGCAAGCATCATCAGGATACTGAGAGAGCGTTTCATGGCTTGCCCCCTTCCTTGCTTTGATGATCTACACTGCCACCGCCATCCAGATAGCGATAAGTGGTTGCTGTACACTGCATCACCAGTTTCTGGGCAGCCTGAGCCTTGGCCGCGCTGGTTGCACCCGCGTCAGGCATCCGGGCAATGTCGATATTGTTGATGGTGACGATGCGAGGCATGGCAGCGACCGCGGCGGCGAAGCGCCCGATGTCATTGTAGGTACCGACCACTTTGAGCTTGACCGGGATCTCCGCATAGAAGTTCTTGTTCACTTCTCCCGTAGGCTGAAACAGTTCGAAATCCAGCCCGCGACTGCGTCCTGCCAATGTCACATCATCCAGCAACGAAGGGATCTGGGTGCGATTGGGCAACTGCTGCAGAAAGTTCTGAAAACGCCGATTCATTTCCCTGATCTGGGCCTGGTAGGCAGGCAGGGAGGCAGCCAGCAATTGTTTTTGCCGCACCTGGATCTTCAGGCTGTCTTCCTGAGCTTGTAGTTGATCATATTTGTCATTTTCGGGTGAAATGAATTCAAACCAAACCACGACGCCAAGAACCAGAACAATGATGGCGATGACGATGAGCTTGGTTTTGACCGGCCAGCGGATGACGTCATCAATTTGCAGGTTACGGAGTTCATCAAAGGTCATGGCCGTGTATCCTTGTTCTGCGCCGGTGCGCCACTTTTACTCGCGGCAGTCGGCGTGCGGATGCTCATCTGCAGCGTAAATTGTCCCACCTCTTCATTACCCAGCCTGGACTTGCTGATGATGTTCAGTTCCGGCTTCTCAAAAATCTTTGAGGCTTCAATGTTGCGCATGAATGCCGCGACCTGATCGTTCGCCTGGGCATAACCATCGACTGTGACGGCGTTACCTACCTGTTTGAGATGCGTCAGAAAAACGCCGTTGGGGGTGACGCTGGCCAGGGTGTTGAAGAGACGCACCACCATATCCCGCTGGTCCTGTAGGTCGGTAATGATGCCCTCACGGGAAAGCAGTTCATCACGTTTTTTACGCAGATCGGCAATGGACGCGATTTTTTTGTCCAGTTGGGTGGTGACCCCCTGCAGATACTGCACTTTTTGCTGCTCAGCAGAAACACGCGTACTAAAAATACTGTAGATACCATAATAGAACAGGGCGGCAAGCAGCAGGATGCCGACAAGGGCCAACGCTAAAAGCCGACTGCGTTGCGTGCGCTGGGCCTCCCGATAGGGTAGCAGGTTAATGCGGATCATGCCGAAATCCTCCTTAACGCCAGCCCACAGGCAACAGCCAGAGACGATCTGTCTGCATCCATAAAGCGACGGCTGATCTGGGGAGCCATTTCCATGCCTGCAAAAGGATCAGGTACGTAAACCGGAAAGCCCACCAGTTGACGTAATTGTTCTGCAAGTTGCGGAATTTTGGCGCCGATACCAAAAAGATGCACAGATCCTGCGGGAACATCCGGCATGCTGGCCTGAAAGAAATCAATAGAGCGAAACAGTTCCTGGGCCATACTCCGGGCGAAGGGATTGAGTACATCACGCTCATATTCGGGAGGCAGACCACCGAAGCGTTCCATGCGTTGTGCGTCATTGGCGTCGAGGCTATAGCGGCGCTGTATTTCTTCAATCAGACGACCTAGGCCAAAATTATGCTCACGGGAGTAAACCGGATGTCCTTCCTGAAACACGTTGATATTTGTGGTGACGCTACCTATTTCTACCAGAATGACCGCTCTGCCGGGGATGTTGCGTTCTTGCGGCGCCATGCTGGCGAGATGCTCATGTAATAACCAGAGTGCAAAGGGCTTGACGTCAATAATTTTTGGTTTGAGGCCCGCCTCTTCGAGAGCGGCAGCACGATCTTCGACGGCTTCTTTTTTGCACGCTACCAGCAGGACATGATTATAACCTTTTCTGGTTTCATCGGGTCCAAGCACCGCGAAATCAAAATTGACGGCGTCAATGCTGTAAGGAATGTATTGGCTACCCTCAAAGCGAATTTGCTCTTCGATACCCACTTCATCCAGGTCGCCCGGAAGCGATATGACCTTGACGATGGCCGTATTGGCGGGCAAAGCGGTCGCCACGGCCTTGGTCCGGATGCGGGATCGCTCAAGAATGGTGCGCAGTGCATGGCTGACCGCTTCAGCGTCCTGGATGTCACGATCGTTGACGGCGCCCGGCGGAAGCGCCTCGGAGTCCGCATGTTCGACGCGAAGCTTCCCTCGGGACTGCGAGAGTTCAACGAGTTTTACCGCGTCCGGACTAATATCCAGGCCGAGCAAAGGAGGACTTGGTAAGCGCAGCACGTTTATTCCCTTTTTATGGTCTGACGAATATTACATAAATTCGGTTTGCAGAAAACCAACGGCACTTGCGCAAAGCACGAATACTTTTTGCAACTTGTGGGGGAAATTAGCAGCATTCCCGATTCTGTCAAGGCGCGCCGACCGAGAAATTGCTACAATACGCTAGAAATGTGGTTGGCGCGGCGTTCAATCTGGTTTTTAGTGAGGGTAATTCAGGAGTTCCATGACCTCGACGGACGATGGTTTTGATCACTGTGATGTGGCGTGGATGACGCTGGCGCTGGACTACGCGGCGCGTGCGGCGGGGCAAGGCGAGGTGCCCGTCGGTGCGGTGTTGCTGGATGCTGACGGTCGTCTGTTGGCGGCGGCGCATAATGCGCCTGTTCAGGGTCACGATCCCAGCGCGCATGCGGAAATGCTCGTACTGCGCCAGGCGGCGCGGTCTTTGCGAAACTATCGGCTGACGGGTACTACCCTCTATGTCACTTTGGAACCCTGCGTTATGTGTGTTGGAGCGATGCTGCATGCGCGGGTTGCGCGTCTTGTCTATGGCGCGTCGGATCCGAAGGCGGGTGCGGTAGAAAGTCTTTACCACCTGTTAGAGGATGACCGCTTTAACCATCGCATCCTGACGGAGGGAGGCCTGTTGGCAGCACCATCCGCGGTTTTATTAAGGGATTTTTTCCGGGTCCGGCGGCATGGTAAAAAGGCAGGAGATGCCGCTGTCGCTATGGCCGAAGCTGGTGTTGGATCAAGACAAGGGAGGGGGGATGAAGCATTGCAGTCATGAATGGCAGGTGAACAATGGTGGCCGCGGCCTATATGAACTCACTCAGAAATTGCAAGGTTGGTTGCAGGAAGTCGGTGCCTGGGTAGGATGGGCGAATCTCTTCGTGCCACACACCTCGGCCAGTCTATTGCTGCAAGAAAATGCCGATCTGGATGTGCGCGCGGATATCCTTGATTATTTTGCGCGTTTGGTTCCAGATGATGACCCCGGTTTTCGTCATCGCAATGAAGGACCTGATGACATGTCGGCGCACCTGCGCAGTGTACTGACCCAGAATAGCTTGATTATTCCCGTACAAGAGGGCCGGGTGGCGCTGGGGGTCTGGCAGGGGGTTTTTCTTTTTGAACACCGGGTGCGACCAGTCAGCCGTCGGGTGCTGGTCAGTTTTCAGGGTATTGTGGAGGCGGTCTGATGTCTGAATTTATGGGGTTATACAACGGGATGCTGCGCGGCATTCGTGAGTGGTCGCGCTGGGACGAGTTTCAGCAGACGCTCGCTGAACAGGCGGACAATGGCTGGTATGTGTACTTCGTCGGAGTAGATTTTCCGCGGGCGCCGCTTGATGCCGCGACTTTTTGCAAAGTGCTGGGCGCGATTGGCGCCTTGCTACATCACGATCATAAGGAGAAATATCTGGGCATCGTCTATGTGGACGATTTTGAGCATCCGCGGCTGATCAAGATTTACGATCCCAACAATTTGGGAGCGTCTTGTGGCAGCAGCGGAAAAGTGGTTCCAGCCGGCTGGATACTTTCGCGGGTAGCTCCTGATCCTCTGGGGGAGTTCATTGTGCCCGAAGGCCGCAAGCGCTGGTGGCGGGAGATTTTTCAGGACTGAGCGGGTTGGCATTACCGTCCCGCCTTTTGACCCTTTTGCCAACCAATCACCAGGAGTACCCATGGAAGCTGACCTCAAGCCCTTGGAATTCGAGGGCATCCGCCGGCTGCTCGAAAAACTCTGTGCGACGCCCTTTGGGGCCGACGCGGCGCGCAATCTCGCACCCGCCCCCACGGTGGGCATCGCTCGCCAGTTGCAAGAGGCCATCACCGCCGCCCGCTTTGGCCTGGAGTCGGGCGAAGGCCCGATCCTCCCGGATCTGCCGGATGTACGTGCTGCCATCCGCCAGGTGGCCTCTCCTGGTGCGGCGCTGGCGGGTACCGCCTTTCGTAATCTGGCGCTGGTGTTGCGGGTCGGTGCGCAGTTGCGTCCTTATGTGGAAAAGCGTCCTGCGCTTTTGCCCGCCGGACCGGAGCGGTTGAACGCGGCAGCGGACCTGCTGCCCCAAATTGACGCCGTTCTCATGCCCAACGGCAGCGTGCGCGAAGATGGTAATGATGCCCTGCGCCAGTTGCATCACAAACTGAAGACGGAGCGCGAGCAGGTTCAGAAGGCCTTGCAGGGACATCTGCGTGCGCCGGGAGCGAAAGTCCACTGGTCCGGCCAGCGCGCCTGCGTGCATTTACCCGATGGGGCGGTAGACAATATTCGCGGTGTGCGGCGCGGCACAGGTCCAGGCGGGCACGGCACTCTGGTTGAACCGATGGAGATGGTGGCGGGCAATAACCATCTGGAGAAGCTCGCTGGCCGGATCGAACAGGAAAACCAGGCCATCCTCCGCGCCCTCAGTGATGCCGCGCGCGAGCGTCTGAACAGCCTACAGCATCTGGTGGAGTCACTCACCTGGCTGGATCTGGCCATTGCGGGTGCGCAATTGTCCATCCATCTGCATGGCAAAGCGGCGGAGATGGTGAATGAACCGGTACTGCTGCTGGAAGAAGCCTATCACCCGCAATTGATGCTTGCCTATGCGGAGAAGCGGGGTCCGCAGCCCAAACCACTCTCCGTGCATATTAATGCCGAGTGTCCGATTCTGGTGGTGACTGGACCCAACACCGGTGGTAAGAGTGTCTCTCTGAAGACAGTCGGGTTGCTCACCGTCATGGCCCATTGCGGCTTACATATCCCGGTGAACGGGCGCGCCGTGGTCGGCAACTTTACCCGTATTTTTGTCGACATGGGTGACCCGCAGAGTGTTGCCTTTGCGTTGTCTACTTATTCCGGTCACGTGGAAGTGCTGAAAAGGTTGCTCGCGGATGCGGACGACCATACTCTTATTCTGCTGGACGAGTTGGGTACCGGCACGGACCCGGAAGAGGGGGCGGCGCTGGCGATGGCGGTGCTTGATTATCTGGCAGGACGCGGGGTGCGGGGTATGGTGACCACCCATCTCACACCGCTCAAGGCCTTTGCCGATACCCATGCTTGCCTGCGTAATGCCTCCATGCGCTTTGATCAGGAGCGGTTGGAACCCACCTACGAGCTGCAGATCGGGGTGCCGGGGCGTTCCCTGGGTCTGGTTATTGCGGCAAAACGCGGCCTGCCGGAGGAGTTGGTCAGCAAGGCGCGCGGTTATCTGGAATACTTGCACAGCCACTAGGCCAAAAAGCGTGCTGGTTGCCGCGGTACCATAGATGACAATCCGTATGTGCCAAGGCATTTTTATTTGACCTCACAGCAAAAAATGTCTAGCTTTTTGTGTTGATACTTTATTCCCTGAGGAGTACGACGATGACGTCCCCGACGACTACGCAAGATCGCCCAAGTCCCGAGCTGGAAACAGAAGAGCTGACGGGTGCGGAGATTGTAGTCCGTGCGTTGCGTGATGAAGGTGTGGAATATGTTTTCGGTTATCCGGGCGGTGCGGTGCTGTATATTTACGACAAACTCGCGCAGCAGGATGCCGTCAAGCATATTCTCGTGCGCCATGAGCAGGCGGCGGTGCATGCGGCGGATGCCTATTCCCGGGTCACCGGCAAGGTCGGTGTGGCGCTGGTCACCAGCGGCCCGGGTGCCACCAATGCGGTGACCGGCATTGCCACGGCGTATATGGACTCGGTGCCCATGGTGGTGATCACCGGGCAGGTGCCCGTTGCGCTCATCGGCAATGACGCCTTTCAGGAAGTGGATACGGTGGGTATTACGCGCCCCTGCACCAAGCATAATTTCCTGGTGAAGGATGTCCGCGATCTGGCGAGCACCCTGAAGACGGCTTTTTATCTGGCGGCGACGGGGCGGCCTGGACCGGTGCTGGTGGATATCCCCAAGGATATTACCAGCCACAAGACCCATTATCACTACCCGGAAAAAATCAGTCTGCGTTCCTACAAACCGACGCTGAAAGGCCATCCGGGGCAGGTGCGTAAAGCCATGCAGCTCATTACCAGTGCGCAGCGGCCGATGTTCTATACCGGCGGTGGCATTATCCTCGGTAACGCCTCCGGGGAACTACGCAAGCTGGTCCGCACGCTGGGCGCGCCCATTACCCATACCCTTATGGGCTTGGGCGCCTATCCGGCATCGGATCGTCAGTTCCTGGGTATGCTGGGTATGCACGGTACCTACGAGGCCAACATGGCCGTGCAACATTGTGATGTGCTGGTTGCTCTGGGCGCGCGTTTTGACGATCGCGTCACCGGCAATCTCGCCAAATTCGCGCCACACGCGCGGATTGTGCACGTAGACGTTGACCCCTCTTCCATCTCCAAGAATGTGCGGGTGGATGTGCCCGTCGTCGGCGATTTGCAGCAGGTTCTGCTCGAAATGAATCAGGTGCTGGCGGAGAGCGATCAGCGCAACGATCCCCAGGCGATGCAGACGTGGTGGGCGCAAATTGAGGAATGGCGGCAGCGCGATTGTCTGCATTACAAGCAGGATGATCGCTTCATCAAGCCGCAGTTTGTGGTGCAGAAGCTTTTTGAACTGACGGGCGGTAATGCCATCGTCACCTCGGATGTGGGACAGCACCAGATGTGGGCGGCGCAGTTTTATGGTTTCGACCGGCCACGGCGCTGGGTCAACAGTGGTGGGTTGGGTACCATGGGCTTCGGGCTCCCGGCGGCCATGGGCGCGCAGGTCGCCGAACCGGATTCGACGGTGGTTTGTGTGACGGGCGATGGCAGCATCCAGATGAATATTCAGGAGTTGTCCACCTGTCTGCAGCATCATTTGCCCATCAAGGTGGCGTGTCTCAACAATCATTATCTGGGGATGGTGCGCCAGTGGCAGGAGTTCTTCTATGAGAACCGTTACGCCATGAGTTATGTGGATGCCTTGCCGGACTTCGTCAAACTGGCCGAAGCCTACGGCCATATCGGCCTGCGCGCGGATACGCCCGCTGATGTGGAACCGGTGATCCGTGAGGCACTGCGCCTTAAAGATCGTATGGTGTTCATGGACTTTCAGGTGGACCCGCAGGAAAACGTCTACCCCATGGTGCCTGCGGGTGCGGCCCTCTCTGAAATGATTCTGGTATAACCCATGCGCCATATCATCTCTATCTTGCTGGAAAATGAAGCGGGTGCTTTGTCACGAGTGGCAGGGTTGTTCGCAGCGCGCGGGTATAACATTGAAGCGATGACCGTCGCGCCGACCCATGATCCGAGTATCTCGCGGATGACCGTGGCCACCCGCGGCTCCGAAGAGATCATGGAGCAGGTCCTCAAGCAGTTGAATAAGCTCGTGGAGGTCATCCGCGTGCATGACCTGACAGAAGGCCCGCACATTGAGCGGGAGTTGATGCTCATCAAGGTCCATGCCGTGGGGCCGGATCGTGAGGAAGTCAAAAGGCTGTCGGATGTTTTCCGGGGGCGCATCATTGATGTGACGGACCGCTCCTACACTATGGAACTGACCGGTACTGGCGAGAAGCTGGACGCCTTTATCCATGCTCTGGATCCCGGCATGGTCATTGAAGTGGTACGTAGCGGTGCCAGCGCCATCAGCCGTGGTGCCAGGGCAATCTAAGTCTTAAACGAAAAAGTTACAATCACTTAATCAGATAGCAAGAGGTTTCACATGAAGGTTTATTACGATAACGACGCCGATCTCGCCCTGATCCAGAAGAAGCAGGTGGCCATCATCGGCTACGGTTCCCAGGGTCATGCCCACGCCTTGAACCTCAAGGATTCCGGCGTCAGCGTGGTCGTCGGTCTGCGCAAGGATTCTTCCTCCTGGGAAAAGGCCAGTAAGGCCGGATTGGCAGTCAAGGAAGTCGCCGCGGCCGTGGCGGCAGCCGATGTGATCATGATCCTGACTCCCGATGAAGGCCAGGGCGCGCTGTATCGCGATGAGATCGCACCAAACATCAAGCAGGGTGCGGCACTGGTATTCGCCCACGGCTTTAACGTCCACTTTGGCCAGATTCATCCGCGTGCCGATCTGGATTGCTTCCTGGTGGCGCCCAAGGGTCCGGGGCATCTGGTGCGTTCCACCTACACCCAGGGCGGCGGTGTGCCCAGCCTGATTGCGGTGCATCAGGATGCCAGCGGCAATGCCACCAATATCGCCCTGTCTTACGCCAAGGCCAACGGTGGCACCCGTGCCGGCGTGATCGAGACCAGCTTTCGGGAAGAGACCGAAACCGATCTTTTCGGCGAGCAGGCGGTGCTTTGCGGTGGCGCCACGGCGCTGGTGCAGGCGGGTTTTGAGACGCTGGTGGAAGCCGGTTATGCGCCGGAAATGGCCTACTTTGAGTGTCTGCACGAGCTGAAGCTGATCGTTGACCTTATGTACGAGGGCGGCATCGCCAATATGCGCTACTCGATCTCCAACACCGCCGAATATGGCGACCTGACCCGTGGCCCACGCGTCGTCAATGCCGATACCAAGGCGGAGATGAAAAAGATTCTGACGGAAATTCAGAATGGCCAATTCGCCAGGGAGTTCATCCTGGAGAATCAGGCGGGCAAGCCGACCATGCAGGCCATGCGCCGGATGGGTGCCGAGCATCCCATCGAAGTGGTAGGTAACAAGCTGCGCTCCATGATGACCTGGATTGGTCAGAGCCGGATCGTGGACCGTTCGCGTAACTAAGCTCGCGACGGGGATTGGCGACAATCCGCATGGGGCGGAATGGCTGTGGGCAAAAAGCAATGTGCCTGTGGTGATTCCGCCCTTTTATCGTTGTCCGGCTCCTGATACGCTCTGCGCATGAAAACAGACTATCCTTATCCTTTGTTGGCGCGCGAGGGCTGGCCTTTTTTGGCCTTGTTTTTAGGTATCGCCATTGTGCTGCATATATTTACGAATGGCTGGTGGGCTTCGCCGTTTTATCTGCTTTTTCTCTTCAGCCTCCAGTTTTTCCGTGATCCGCGGCGACCCCTGCCGGCGTTATCGGAAAGATCGGTGGTGTGTCCGGCTGATGGCAAGGTGATTGCTATTGAGCAGGTTGAAGACCCTTATCTTTCCCGTCATGCGCTCAAGATCAGTATTTTTATGAATGTGTTTGATGTGCATGTGAATCGCATGCCGGTCAAGGGACAGGTGCAAAAAGCCTGGTATTTTCCGGGTAAGTTCTTCAACGCCGCCCTCGACAAGGCTTCTTTGGAGAATGAACGCAATGCTCTTTGGGTGAAAACCGACGATGGCAGCGACGTGACCGTCGTACAGGTGGCGGGGTTGGTCGCGCGGCGTATTGTCTGCTACGTCGCGGCCGATAGCTCCGTGGCCGCAGGGCAGCGCTTCGGCTTTATTCGCTTTGGTTCGCGGGTAGATACCTACCTGCCGTTCAATGCCCAGCCCCTGGTGGCCGTAGGAGAGCGGGTGCGCTCGGGTGCTCAGTGTATTGCGACCTTGGGTGTCCAGCAGCCATGAACCCCAGATATCCGCGCCGTGGGGTTTATGTCCTGCCCAACCTCTTTACCACAGCCAGCCTGTTTGCCGGTTTCTATTCCATCATTGCTTCCATTAACGGGCATTACCGGGTGGCGGCCATCGTCATTTTCATTGCCATGATTCTCGACGGGCTGGATGGGCGTGTGGCGAGGATGACCCATACGGAAAGCGCATTCGGTGCGGAATATGACTCATTGGCGGATGTGATTGCCTTTGGTATGGCACCGGCCATTTTGGTATTTCTGTGGGGGCTGCGGGATTTTGGCAATTTCGGCTGGCTGGGGGCCTTTGTCTATACCGCCTGTGGTGCCCTGCGCCTGGCCCGCTTTAATACCCAGGTGCATAGCGCATCCAAGCGCTACTTCCAAGGCTTGCCCATACCCACGGCCGCTGCCGTGCTGGCCAGTCTGGTCTGGGTGGCAGTAGGGGAGGGTTACCCCTGGCTGACGCAGATTAGTGAATATCTGGCGCTGGGGCTGGTCTACGCGTTGGGCCTGTTGATGGTCAGTAATGTCCGCTTTCGCAGTTTCAAGGATTTCGACCTGCACGGGCGAGTGCCTTTTGCGTTAGCCATCCTCGTGGTGCTGGTTGTGGCCTTGGTCGCCGTGCATCCACCGCTGGTACTGTTTATCGCCGTGATTTCCTACGTGGTGGTGGGGTTGCTGTTGACCCTGTGGCAAATCCGCAGTCGCCGTATTCAGCGGCGGCGTGGTGGCTCTGGTCACTGACTTGCCGATACTGTGGATGCGCCCCAATGCAGGGCGCGTAAGCGACTGAATTTTTTGTGCTGGTGTGCCTGCATGCGGATGAGAATGTCGTTCAGCGTATGCACAGCCTCGACCGCGTAAGGACCCTTGTTGAGCATCACGCACTCGGCGCGCACACCCATGGCTGCATCGGTGAATTCGGGCCGGGAGATGACGCCCTTTTTGGTGAGTTGTTCTAGCACCTGGGTGGCCCAGATGACGGGCAAATGGGCTGCTTCCGCCAGCCAGAGAATCTCTTCCTGTATTTCCGCCAGTCGTTCAGGACCCACTTCTACAGCCAGATCGCCGCGCGCGATCATTATGCCCATTGGTTGGCGTCCGAGAGCGGCCAGCAGTATCTCCGGTAGTTTATGAAAGGCGCCGGCGGTTTCTATTTTCGCGATAACGCCCAGGTGTTCACCTTGCCGCTGACGCAGTGCTTCCAGCATGCTACGCATGTGTTCGGCGTTCTCTACGAAAGAAAAACCGATGAGATCCGCCAAAGGAATAATGGTGTCCAGATCCTCCAGGTCTTTAGCACTGAGGGCCGGAAGATTCAGTGCTAGTCCGGGAAAGTTGAGACCACGGCCTGCTTGCAGGCGGGCACCCCCTGGTTTGGTTTTGGTGATGCGCAGCAAGGCACCTTCAGGACCCTGTTCCATGACTATGGCGGCAATTTTACCGTCGTCCATCCACACAGTCTGGCCGACGGGCAGTTGCGCAACGACTTCCGGAAGGGTGCAGGAGATGCGTGCCGGGCGACTCTTCTGTGCCGGTGTCCCGGTCCCTGGTTGGCTTTGCAGCAGGAGCTGATCGTCGACTTCCAGATGCAGAGGGAGTGCGCTTTGCGGAATGCCCACGAAGTGTCCCTGCACATGGCGGCGACGCCGGCTTTGCCAGGGATTCCCTGCTGTGAAGTAGCAACCCTGCATGGCCTGTAAGGTGATGATCTGACCTTCAATGCGTTCAACCACGAGTACGCGCTCTTTGCCGCGGGCATCGTGGCAGAGCAAGTCTTCGCCTTGCTGCGGCATGGCGCTGCCGGATGCCATAAGGAGCAGGCAGTCTACCCCTGCGGGACTAAGCGCTATCTCCTTATGACAGGCCAGTACGGTCATTTGTGCTGGCGTTTGCAGGCGACCGAGGCGGTCACGTTCAGGACTCAAATGGATCACTCCCGGAACTTCGGGAAGCGGGCCGGTGCGAATCTTGTGCCCGGCGAGGTCGGCGAGAATCCGGCAGGGCTGGCCAGTGTCCCGGCTCGCTGTGCGGACCTGCTCAGCCAACCGTTGCCATATGGCCGGGTCATCATGGGCGCAGTTAATACGCGCGATGTTCATGCCGGCAGTTAATAAATTGCGGAAAAAATCGAAATCATCAACGCGATCGCCGGATAGTGTCACCATGATGTGGGTGCCGCGCTGGCGGGGCGGACTACCGAGCAGGGCCAGCGTGTTGTTCGTAAGGGCCTGCCGGCCTTGCTCTCGCGTGATGGCCGTGGTCCCGCTGAAGTCGGCAGGTGGCATTTGCAGGGCGGCGCGTAATATCTGCAAGGTACACTGCACGCTGTCGAGTACATGGCTTTCTGCGCGACCGAGAGAGGAGAGTCCGGCATCTGACAAGGCATCCTGCAGGAGACGCAAATCGATGCTACGCAGGGCCAGGTAGTGCAGCATGTTACGGATACCGGGATGCCAGGGAAGGCTGGGGTCTTGCTGCTCCAAAAGAGTGAGTTGGGTCGCTTCACTTTGGACAATCCGCGTGTGAAGCCCTCCAAGGGCTTCCTGAAGGTCTTGCCATGCCTTATTCATGTGTTTCACCTGCTTGGTCATGTCTGGAGTTTAGCAGATGAATATTTCAGTACGATGACAATGCCTTGTTACGGCGAGGGAGGGGCGGCTGCATTGTCAGGACATCTGATACCCTTTTGTTTAAAGGACCCTAACGGATCAGAACAGGAAACCCATCCCTGCCCCGAAGTAATGGGTAAATCCACCTAGGTTTCCGCTCAGGCGCACACCTTCTTCGAGGTCCACCTCACAGTAGGGGGTAAGCAGGTACTGCACACCGCCGTCCGCATCAAAACCGGACCCCAGGCCCGGCCCCGTGCGGCTTTGTCCGTAGACCTCGCCATAGAACTGTAAATTCCACAAAGGCAACCAAGTAAAGGTGATGTCC
>DAIAVG010000015.1 GCA_027445725.1 Acidithiobacillus sp. | reverse complement strand
CTGGCGCATCGGCATGTTGGACCGGCAACCCCTGTTCGCTTGCCAATACTTCATGTCGTCCAACCATTGGCAGATCGTGCGTCACCTGGACAACGGGCGCGCCCTGCAGGGCGGGTTTCGCACGATTCCGCTCCACGAAGCGCCCATGCTCGTTCTGCAGACCGCCGTCCGCGCCGCCAACCTGATCGGGGACGGACTCTATGGTGTGGATCTCAAGGAAACACCTGATGGTGTCTTTGTCGTGGAGGTCAACGACAACCCGAATATCGATCGCGGCATTGAGGACGGTGTGATGGGGGACGCCCTCTACGAGACGGTGCTGCGCTCCCTGATCCGGCGTATCGAGACGTCGCATGGGCGGCCCGGGACCGGGTAGCCGGCGAATGGCGGGGCCATGGAAATAAAAAGGCCATGCCTGCGGACAACCATCTTATAAGCACCCCTGATCTGCAGTCTTCCAGGTTGATTACATCCCTAAAAATATACGCAAATTATATACCATTTATATGGAATTTATAGATGAGGACCATCTACAATCTCCGTTGAGGACATAACCAAAACGGGTTTTTAAACCAATGGAGTCTTTAAATGACCATGAATATTGTCGGTAAAACGACACTGCATTCTGTAGTACCCAGCCGCTCAGTACTACAGCAGCGCGCACGCCGCTGGGTTATCAAGATCGGGAGCAGTCTGCTGACTCAAGACGGCCAACGACTGGATTTGTCGGCCATGCAGAAACTTGTGCAGCAAATACTGCGACTTCGCGCCGAAGATATTGAGGTCGTATTAGTTTCCTCCGGTTCCGTCAGTGCCGGCAAATGTCACCTGGGATGGGCCCAGAAGATGACCACCGCCGAAGAGCGTCAGGCGGCGGCCAGCGTGGAGCAATCCGCCCTGATTCATGCTTATGAGAATCTCCTGGCCGAGGAAGGGACGCATTGCGGGCAGGTGCTGCTGACGCGGGACAACTTCAGGGATCGAAGGCGCCTCAAGAATACCCGGTCCGCCATCGAGGTGCTTCTGAAGATGCAGATGCTCCCCATCATCAATGAGAATGATGCGATTGCCGATCCGGATAACGCCCTGGGCAATAACGACCATCTGGCCGCTCTGGTCAGCAACATCTGGCATGCCGACTTAATGGTATTGCTGACCGATCAATCGGGGCTATTTACAGCCGACCCGCGCGCACGGCCTGATGCCGAAATGATCACGGAAGGTATGGCTGGTGATCCACGGCATGAGCGTATGGCGGGTGGAGGGGGCGGCATCGTGGGTACTGGTGGCATGCTCACCAAAATACACGCCGCCACCCATGCGGCGCGCTCTGGCGCGGCCACGCTCATTACCGATGGACGAATCCCGGATGTGCTCCTGCGCTTGCACAAGGGAGAGCTTTTGGGGACGTTTTTGCGTTCCGAAAAATTCGACCGGAAATTGCGCAGAGATGCCTGGACACATCTTCAGGTCAGCCACGGCCAGCAGTGGGTGATCCATCCCATGCGCCGGGTAAAAAATGAGGTTGCAGCGTTCTGTTCGGAGACGCTGCCTTTTACCGCAATATCATTATTCAACGGCCAATAAATTCGCACATTCATTGGATAAGCGATCGCACCAGTCATACCTGGTGTCCAGGCCTCTTTTACGCAATTGGAGAAACATGATGAACAGCTTCATATCGACAAAAAACATTCGCACCAGTAGCAAATTTGGCTTAACAACCCTTGCCGTCGCGATTTTGTCCACATTGGCACTAGTGTCAGACACAGCTCAAGCCGCACCCTTACCTATGCCAGCGATGTCTGGGCCGCTGCAGACGCCGTCTCCTTTTCAGTTTGATGCGGGCCCGCTCGGAAAACTGGACATTACTGGCGTGATGAGCGGCATGGGCGTCTGGCAGGACAACCCTGTCCCCGGTGATCGGTTCACCCGCGCCGATATCAGCAATGGTCAGATATTCATCCAGAAAACGCACGGCCTGATCCAGTTCTTTCTCCAGGCCGGTGCCTACAATATGCCCGCCCTGGGCACCCCCTTCCTCTCCACAGGGAATACCACCAGCGATTATTACGGCGCATTGCCGCAAGCCTATCTGAAGATCGCGCCCACCAAGAATTTCTCGGTTCTGATCGGCAAGCTCCCCACTTTGATCGGTGCGGAATACACCTTCACCTTCGAGAACATGAACATTGAGCGCGGTCTGTTGTGGAACCAGGAAAACGCTGTCAATCGCGGGGTGCAAGTCAACTACAGCGTAGGGCCATTGAGTGCTTCTCTGGCATGGAGTGACGGTTTCTACTCCAACCGCTACAATTGGCTCTCCGGCTCCCTGTCCTACACCATCAACTCCGCCAACACCGTGAGCTTCGTGGGCATGGGCAATGCCGGGCAGACGGGTTATTCCAGTCTCGCTACCCCGATCTATCAAAACAACAGCGACATTTACAACCTGATCTATACCTATAGCTCGGGTCCATGGATGATTCAGCCCTACCTCCAGTACACCCAGGTAACGGCCAATCCCGCTATCGGCGTGGGACGCGGCACGGGGACCAGGGGTGCGGCTCTCCTGGCGAGTTATAGCCTCACCCCTCACGTTACCCTGGCCGCCCGGGCCGAATATATCGCAAGCACCGGCAATGCCACCGATGGTGCGGTCAACCTGATGTATGGGCCCGGCAGTAAGGCGTGGTCCATCACCGTGACGCCCACTTACCAGGATCATGATTTCTTCGCCCGCGCCGAGTTTTCCTACGTACAGGCGAGCAGTTACACCCAAGGCGATGTTTTTGGTCCGCAAGGGAATAATCCTACGCAGGCCCGCGCGCTCTTCGAAACTGGGTTTCTGTTTTAACCCCGGGACCGATAGGTACCTTCTGGGATGTCTCAAGTCCACATATGAGGTGTCGTCATGAAACAGTTGTCCGCCATTATCAGACCATTCAAACTGGATGACGTTAGTGATGCATTGGCTACTATCGGTATACAGGGTATGACCGTTACGGAAGTCATCGGTTTTGATCAGCGAATAGGATATTTTGAAATACGTCGAGGCCATGCGTATGTTTCGGATTTTATTCCCAGGATAAAAATCGAAGTGGTCATCAGTGATGAGAGGCTGGATGACGCCCTTGCAGCAGTGATCAGGGGAGCACGCACCGGCAAGACGGGAGGAGATGGGAAGATTTTCGTGACGGAGGTCTCGGAAGCCATCCGCATCCGTACGGGGGAAATGGGGGAGGAGGCCTGTAATCCGCCCTTTTACGGTGAGGTTTCGGCATCATGAGCACGCCGTCACTGATCGGCGAATTGGCGGAAGGCGTTTTTATTTTCGGTGGGATATTCCTGCTGTGGTACAGGATCGGTGGAATTGTCAGTCATCATCGGCGCGAAAGGGCCAGGAAGGCAGGGTATGACTGGGCGATAAGACATCCTGGCTGTGCTTTTCAACTGGCCATTTCAGCGGGGCAGGAAACGTATTCAACAGGGGCCTATCCTTTGCCAAGCATGCAGCTCTATGCCTTTCTGGAGGGTTACCATGCTGCGCGCCGGGATCAACAGCAAATCATCGGAACGCGATAGTGAGGGACAACATGCCTTCCTGGTGTTTTCGCTATCCTTTTTCTACTAATTTCCAAGAGGAATCCGCTATGGTGGCTCTCATGACATCGTCTTCACGCCAGCTTCGCGCTACTCTGGCGCTGCTCGCGTTGAGAAAGCCGCAATGGTCTTTTGAAAGACTGGCACAGGAATTACGAGTGGATGTCAGCCTGGTGAAGTCCTGCTGGCGTACCTTGTTGGAGAACGCCTGGCGCCTCTACCCCTGCCGTGCGCGATCCAAGACGGGCCACTGGCAGCCCGATCCGTCGGTCAAGGCTATGATTGCTTTGGCGGCGTATCGCGCGAGACCTGATCAGACCGGGGATATCGCCCGTCAGTACGGGGTCAGCCTGCAGGACGTGGAACACTGGCGCCGTATTTTGGTGCGCCGGGCCGACCGGCTCTTTTAGCCATGTTGCCGGGGACGGACGTGTCGGCATCAAAAAGCGCAGAAATCAGTTCCGCGACGTATCCTTTCGCCATGATCAGCATCGTGTTGTTGAGTTTTGTGGCGCTGCTCGCCGGATTCTATGTCCTCTATCGCTACCATCGGAAACGGGTACAGGGCTTTTCTCAAAAACCGGTCACGCTCACCGACGAATGGCTGGCACAGCAGGTCCGCTCTGCAGTGACTACCGATAATCCTTTATTCGGCAGACTATTTGCAGATCCTGTGAAAGATGACCACGTCTGGGTATTGCTGAAAGAATTCAATCATCACTTGTTGTGGGTCTGTCTGCAAAATGCCCGGTTGGGCTTCTGGACCCTGAATGCGGAAGGTGTACCGCAGTGGCGGATTGTGCAGTTGCATCCCAATAGCCTGAACCAGTATTTACGGAACGGCTAGGGTATCGGGACGCTGACTTTTTTCCCCAGTATGGGGGTTGTGACCGTGCTGAGCGTGTCGATATTCTATGTGGCCGTTCATCAAGTTATTTCTGACCAGCAGATAAATGCCTATATGCTACAATTACCCATGGAATTGGGCATGCGCCGTGAGCTTCCCACGGCCATTCAAACGCACGGATAAATAGCACAATGCGGAAGATCTTTTATCACTAAGCGGGCAGATGGGGGGCATCTACAGCATCCAATTCCGCCGAACTGGCCAAAGTGTTAAGAGATCTTCCGCATCGGCGCCAAATTGGATAACAGGGTAGTGGGTGTTGCGATGGACGTGATATATGAAAGTGAAAACGCCAAATACCGTTGGACTGTTCAACACTTGATTCGCTGCAGGCGGCATTTTGGATATTGTAGATGAAACGGAGTTACTGAAAGGAATCTAATAGAGATCGACGAAAATCGAACTGTATGTAAACAGCTTAAGTGGCTAGGACCATTGTTCGGGTGCAAGACTTATGTCCAATACTCACGAAGGATTGGTGGTGCGTTATATGAACACGGAGCCATACACTCGGCAACCACAATAGTTTCAGCTACAAGAGGAAAACTCTTTGTTAGAATCATCCCCTTTCGCCAAGCAAATGATCCAGCGCACCGTAGAAGATGAAATGCAGCAGTCCTACATCGACTACGCCATGAGCGTTATCACCGGTCGTGCCCTGCCGGATGCCCGAGACGGTCTCAAGCCGGTACATCGGCGCATTCTGTACGCTATGCGCGACCTGGGTAACGACTGGAACAAGCCCTACAAAAAATCGGCCCGTGTCGTTGGTGACGTGATCGGTAAATATCATCCCCACGGTGACTCCGCCGTGTATGAGGCCATGGTCCGCATGGCGCAAAATTTCTCCATGAGCCAAATGCTGATTGATGGCCAGGGCAACTTTGGATCCGTGGATGGCGATTCTCCCGCAGCCATGAGGTACACCGAAGTTCGGCTGTCCCGCATTTCCATGAAGATGCTGGAAGACCTCGACAAGGAAACGGTCCAGTTCGTCCCCAACTATGATGAGTCGCTGACCGAGCCATCGGTGTTACCGGCGGCGTTTCCGAATCTGCTGGTCAACGGCTCGGAAGGCATAGCCGTGGGCATGGCTACCCGCATTCCGCCGCACAATCTCATGGAGATCATTAACGCTTGCCTGCTCCTGATTGATGCGCCGGACGCATCTCAAGAGGACCTGCTGAACATCGTGCAAGGGCCGGATTTTCCCACGCACGGATTGATCATCGGTCGCGGCGGGATCCGTGCAGCCTATCTCACCGGCAATGGTCGGGTGGTTATGCGAGCTCGGGCGGAGATTGAAACAGCAAAAAGTAAGGTCACTATTGCCGTGGTCGAACTGCCTTACCAGGTCAACAAGGCGAAACTGATCGAAACGATTGCCGGATTGGTGAAGGAGAAAAAAATTGAGGGGATTTCGGATATTCGCGATGAGTCCGACAAGTCTGGCATGCGGATTGCCATTGAGTTGCGCCGGGAAGCAGTAGCGGAGGTGGTGCTGAACAATCTGTTTAAGCAGACGGTCATGCAGACCAATTTCTCCGTCAACATGGTGGCCATCGTCAACGGAGCCCCGAAAACCGTCACGCTGCGCGAAGCACTGGAAATTTTCGTCAAACATCGTGAAGACGTGGTGACCCGGCGTACGCAATACTTGCTGAGCAAGGCACAGGATCGCGGACATATTCTGGAAGGCCTTATGGTGGCATTGGATAATCTGGATGTCATGATCACGCTGATTCGCGGTGCCGCATCGTCGACGGAAGCCAGGGCGGCCATATTGGAACGTCTCTGGGGCAATCAGGCCGTGGGAGAACTGCTGGTCCGAGCCGGACGGCCTGTGAGTGCCATTGGTCAGCACTACCACCTCACCGAAAGTCAGGCTCAGGCCATTCTCGATCTTCGCCTGCATCGTCTGACGGGTCTGGAGCGCGACAAGATTGTCACGGAATTTGAGGGAATCCTGGCGACTATCGCGGATATGGAAGATATCCTGGGGTGTCACCAACGGTTGATGCAGGTGATTCGCGAGGAGTTGTCGGCATTTAAGGCTGAGTACGGGGTGCCGCGCAGATCGGAGATTGTTTTTGACAGCGAAGATGGTTTTGAGGATGAAGACCTGATTCCCGATGATCCACTGGTCATCACCTTGACCCGTGCGGGATACATCAAGGCACAAGACCTGGGCGAATTCAAATCACAAGGGCGGGGAGGACGCGGAAAGCAGGCTGCGGCAATCAGGGACGGGGATTTTGTGGAATCCTTGATGACCACCTCGAAACATGCGCGACTGCTTTTCTTCACGACTACAGGGCGTGTGCATGTGCGCAAGGGCTATCAGATTCCGGAAGGAAATCGTACCGCCCGCGGTCGCGCTATTCCCAACGTGCTGCCCATTGACACCAATGAACGGGTGACCACGGTCCTAGCCATTCATTCGTCCGAAATGGATAACCAGAGCATTCTGATGGTGACGGCGAATGGTACGACCAAGCGGGTGGCCGTCAACACCTTTGCCAATGTACGTAACCTGGGCACTCGGGCTATCACTCTGGAGGAAGGCGATCAACTGGTATCCGTATTACCCACGAACGGTGCCAGCCAGGCGTTACTGATAACCCACCTAGGCAAGGCTATCCGCTTCGAAGAAGGTGGCGTCCGTGAAATGGGCAAGACGGCTGTCGGGGTACGGGCTATACGGCTGGCCCCAGGGGATCTGGTGGTCGCAGGTCTCATTGTGCAGGAGACTGACAAGGTGCTCTCTGTATCTGAGGACGGCTTTGGCAAAGTCACGCAAGCTGCGAATTATCGTCTGACTGCACGCGGGGCACAGGGCGTGGTGGCCTCCAAAAGACCGCTGGCGGGTGCCGTGGTCGTTGCTGGCGAGGACGATATTCTTCTGCTCTCCGCCAAGGGCGTCATGGTGCGTATGCCGGTGGAAAGCATCCGGGAAACTGGAAGAGCGGCCAAAGGCGTTCGTCTGATGCGGTTGGACAACGGCGATCGCGTCATGTCGGTTGAGCGAGTGCCAGCCGAGAAAGAGCCCCAAAAAGAGGTGGAGCAAGAGGCAGTGCAAGACGCAGCAGAAACCAGGAACTCTGAACAAGCGGTTTAGACGTATTCAAAATCATTCTGAACATAAGGCTGGAAAATGGCACTAGAACAAAAAGCATATGACGCGTCATCCATCAAAGTACTACGTGGACTGGAAGCGGTACGCAAGCGGCCAGGCATGTATATCGGGGACACCGGGAAGGATGGTGGCGCGGGGGGCGGCCAGGGGCTGCATCACATGGTCTTTGAAACGGTGGATAACGCCGTCGATGAGGCGTTAGCAGGATACTGCAGCCAGATTGAAGTCGTTATACACCCCGACGGATCGCTCTCGGTATCCGATGATGGCAGGGGTATTCCCGTGGATATACACCTGGAAGAAGGGCGGTCCGCAGCGGAAGTCATTATGACGGTACTGCACGCTGGCGGGAAATTCGACGAAAATTCCTACAAGGTATCCGGTGGCTTACACGGGGTCGGCGTGTCGGTCGTCAATGCGCTATCCACCAAACTGACACTGGCCATCCGGCGGGAGGGGGAACTATGGGAGCAGGAGTATCATTGCGGAGATCCTGTAGCCCCCATTGCGGCAAAGGGTCCGGCTAAGGGCACGGGGACTACCGTGCATTTCTGGCCAGACCCGGAGGTTTTTGAAAGTACCGAGTTTTCTTTTGCACGCCTGGAAAAGCGATTTAGGGAACTGGCCTACCTGAACGATGGTTTGACCATTCTTCTCAACGACGAACGTGGTGACCGAAAAAGGGAGGGAGTCTATCACTACGAAGGCGGCGTGGCGGCTTTTGTTCTGGATATCAATAAGAGCCGTGAAGCAGTTCATCCAACCGTCATCCGTATCAAGGGTGATCGCGATGGCGTCATGGTGGACACTGCTATCCAGTGGAACGATGGCTATAACGAATCGGTCTTTCCGTTCACCAATAACATCCCGCAGGCCGATGGGGGGACACATTTGACGGGTTTCCGTTCCGCCATGACCCGTGTACTCGGTGGTTATATGGAACGGGAAGGGATTGCGACAAAGGCCAAGGTCACGATCGATGCGGCAGACATGCGGGAAGGCATGACGGCTGTACTGTCCGTCAAGGTGCCAGATCCCAAGTTTTCTTCGCAGACCAAGGATAAGCTAGTGTCCAGTGAAGTCCGCCCCATCGTTGAATCGGTGATTGCCGAAGGTGTGGGCACATTTCTGGATGAAAAGCCCAAGGAAGCCCAAGCGATTTGCGCCAAAATTGTTGAAGCGGCCAAAGCACGGGAAGCGGCCCGCAAGGCCCGGGATATCACGCGTCGCAAAGGAGCACTGGATATCGCCAATCTGCCTGGGAAGCTCGCGGACTGCCAGGAGAAGGACCCGGCTTTGTGCGAGATTTATCTAGTGGAAGGGGATTCCGCCGGCGGCTCCGCCAAACAGGGCCGTGATCGCAAGTTCCAGGCGATTCTTCCGCTGAAAGGCAAAATTCTGAATGTGGAGCGGGCGCGTTTCGACCGCATGCTGGAATCGGATGAAATCGGCACCCTCATCACCGCTCTAGGCACAGGCATTGGTCAGGATGAATTTAATGCGGGGAAGTTGCGATACCACCGTATCATTATCATGACCGACGCCGATGTGGATGGCAGCCATATCCGCACGCTGATCCTCACCTTCTTTTTCCGCCAGATGCGCGAACTGGTTGAGCGCGGCTACGTCTATATCGCGCAGCCGCCGCTCTACAAACTCAAGCGTGGCAAGGAAGACGTCTACCTGAAGGATGACCTTGAACTGGAAGATTATCTGGGTGTCATGGCGACAGAAACCGGCAAGAGCCGCGCCAAACTCAAGGAAGATCTCCATATTCAACGGTACAAGGGTTTAGGGGAAATGAATCCGGAACAACTCTGGGAAACGACCATGGATCCTGTCAACCGCCGTCTCGTCCAAATCACCATCGAGGATGCCGCAAATGCCGATCGTGTGTTTTCCTTGCTGATGGGGGATACCGTGGCCCCCCGGCGGGCATATATTGAGGCCAATGCCACTTACGCACGGATAGATATTTGAGCGTGGCAAATCGGGGCATGGCGGTCCAGTATTCCCATGCGGTGCCGTTCGGTTGTTGTACTTGATGGTGGGCTTACCAGAATTGGGAGCCAGAATAAGGATGCAGGATATAGGGGTAAAAATAAGAATTCATGGATAGCCTGGCAAGTCTGATAGTCACCGGGGCCGGGATCTGAAAAGGAGAACTGCATTGAGTGATGACTCTAGTCATGACAACACACAACAGGCATCGGTAGTCACGCTGTCGCTTGATTGGCCATGCACAAACCCCATTTGTAAAGTCATAACCGTTCACTCGCGCGACTTCCAAATAACCATGTCAGAAAAAACTTATAACGCTCTTTGCTTGCATCGAGGGAATAGCCATAAAGCGGACTGCTGGATCGCATCCGTCATTGCGGAAGTTGACACGCTTCATAATGTCGCTATCGAAGGTTATATCAGAATCATGATGCGTGTTATTTTCAATGACGACAATGTGAGCTTTGTGCGCTGATGTCTCCAATGTAGCGTCGGCAATAATGAGAACTTAATAACAAAAACTTAGTTAACAGGGCATCTATATGAAGGCGGTAAAGCCAACCTGCCTGAATGAAATCAATAAAACCGCAATTTCATCCCGGTCATCAGCTTTACACGCAGTGGGCCTGTGTGGCCCGTTGGAACGAAAACCGGGTTAAGTGGCCAAGATCAATGAATAACTGAAAGTATTTTCTGAAAGAACAGGTTCCAGCGTTTCGGCTTATGGCAAAACCAAGTCATAGCGGACCAAGCAGACAGTTTATTACCGTTGGCGGTCAGGCTGAAAGCCCAGCATGAGAATGTTAAGCGGGTTTGCGGACTTCTGAATAGAGATTGTATGATGGTCTGATCATTTTAAACCATGGAATGGGGGGTGCTATGCTGGCGGCTTTCTTGATAGGGGGACTATGGCTCGTGTTTATCATGCTGGCCGTATGGATCTGGCGCGATGGTCGGCATCACATTACTACTTTGCGCAGGGCTGCGCTCCGGAAAAGAAAAGCGGGCCCTTTACGGATTCTGATTCACGGCATCCCCCTTGGGGAGAAACGGTCCATTTCTACATTTTTTGGCTACCATTGGGAATCTCGGCGAGTCGGACGCTTCAAAAAAGTGGACGGTAAATCCGGAGAGAAATAGGCATTGGGAGGCGACTGTGGCGTGATTGGGCACATGGTGATGGTTGTTAATCAGGCTGCTGCCTCACACGGACGCGTTGTGCGTCAGATTTTCACTCAATGATATAGCACGTAGGAACGATGATACCGGAAACTGTCATTCTCTATCTGTTCGTAGCCGCATCCTTGTTGGCGGTGGTGGCCAACCGACTACGCATACCCTATACGGTTGCCCTGGTCTTAGGCGGACTGTTACTGGGAACGCTCCAGCTGTTTCCAGCGCCGGTCCTGACGCATGATCTTTTGTTCACCATCTTTCTGCCGGGACTGGTTTTTGAGTCGGCGTATCATCTGTCCGCCAGCGCTTTATGGCGCGATCGCCTGGCTATTTTTGGCCTTGCCGTACCCGGCGTGCTGGTGTCCATGGTGGTGACTGCGTTCGTATTCCTCTGGACCAGTCGTTACTTGCCGGATTTGACGGTAGTGAGTATGCCGCTCGGTGTTGCCTTAGTGTTTGGCGCCGCCGTCGCAGCGACAGATCCGATTTCGGTTGTGGCCATCTTTCGCGAGTTGCAGGCTCCACAACGGCTCACCTTTCTGGTGGAGAGCGAAAGCCTGCTGAATGATGGAACGGCTATTGTTTTCTTCACCTTGTTCCTGGCAATAGCCGTGGGGAAACCAGTGACAGTGTCCGCGCTGACGGTGGAGTTTTTGGCCGTGGTGGGTGGCGGTGCTTTACTAGGCACTATCTTTGGATGGCTGAGTTCAGAAGTTATCAAACGAGTCAATGACGGCATGGTGGAAATCACCTTCACTATACTCGCTGCGTATGGGAGCTTTCTGGTTGCCATGCAACTGGGTTATTCCGGGGTCATCAGTACGGTCGTGGCGGGCCTGATTTGCGGAAACTATGGCGCCAAAAAGGGTATGTCTCCCTCGGTCAGGCTCGCGGTGAATACTTTTTGGGAGTACATCAGTTTTGCGTTGAATTCCCTGATCTTCCTGCTGGTGGGGCTCACCATTCGCTTACCCGATTTACTCCGGATATGGCCCTTGGTGGTAGCGGCTTATGTAGCCATTACCCTTGCGCGAGGGGCAGTCATCTATAGCATGGGGGCTTTGCTGAGCCGGTCTCGCGCGCGAATGCCGTGGTCGTGGAATTTTGTACTGATCTGGGGTGGCATTCGTGGCGCGTTATCCATGGTGTTGGCCTTGAGCCTTCCGCAGCACTTCCCCTTCCGGGAGATGTTGATCAATCTCGTTTTTGGTGTGGTTTTGTTGACCATTTTGATTCAGGGCCTAAGCATATCGCCGGTAGCCCGCGCCTTGGGGGTACTCAGCCGCAGGCACCTTCCCGCCGATTTCGAGATGCAGCGCATGCGCCTTACCTTGGCGCAAATGGGGGTCCAGGAGATTGATCGGTTGCGTCAAGAGGGCGTGCTGGATCCGCAGGCGCTCGATGCTTTGGCTACGCACTATAGCCAGGAAAGCGAAGACGCTAAAGACAGACTCGCAAAGCTCGATATTGCTGATGAGGATCGCTTCCGCACCGAATTTTCTCGCTTATATCGACAGCTGCTGACCATGCAGAAACAGCGACTACTGGACGCACGTCAAGAGAGTCTCATAGGGCACGAGAATTTTGAGCGGCTGACAGCAGATATCGATGCCGGACTGCTGGAGGTTGAGACTAATATTGATGGGGTAATAGAGCGCTTACTGCTGCTGGATCAAGAATCCATGGAAAAGAAATTGCCCTGAATTTTTTGGAGTTATATGCTATTGCCTTTCAAATAAGTATGGGATGCTCGGAACTAGCCGTTCCGCAAAGGTATTGAATACCCAAAACTATGTCAATCTCTAATCTAACCTCATGATCCAATAGCTCAAAGGCCCTCTATGGACTTCGGTGCGCGATGCGGTAAGTATATATATACCGCCCCGCATGAACGCTCCGAAACTCACCCTCCCCAGAAGCTGTGAATCAGCGCGTAAAGATGGCCAGTTCTGGGGATAAAATAGCATCAATCGTAGCCACCCGTCTCCTAAACTATCACAGAATATGCTATGTATGAACAGTATGTTAGAGAAACTCTAGCTGTGGCTATGGGTGGCCAGCTATGACACTGATCGATGGCCAAACGATGACGCTGATTCACATCCGTCACTATAAGGGCCATTTCCACCCGGAAAGCCCTTCAACCACCTTGTTTTCACCCTCAGTACATCTTAAATCGCCGGTAAAATTGGCAGCAGTCACGCCGCCGCAATTATATCAGGCGACATTGACGGAGTCCTGACCTTACCCTGTGAAGAGCAGGCTTTTTTGAGGGGTTGAGCATGGTGATCCAGGGCATGCCAAGAGGATAATCCTTGTTACTGGATAATTGATTTTGATTCCTCCCAGAGGCAGCTATGGCCACACCTCAGACTGTGGATCTTTTGGTGGCAATGGTTTGCATCAGATCATCCCATGAGTCGACGAATGCCTTGGCCCCATCGCGCTGCAGTTGGTCCCCCAGTGTTGGGATATCGAGCCCCAGCTCCGAAAGTGTTTGTAGAACGGCATGCATGTCGCTGGCCTGCTCTGCCATGACCTGTTCGCCACGACCGTGCTCGGAGAAGGCGACAAGCGTTTTTTCCGGGACGGTATTGATGGTGCCGGGAGCGATCAGTGCATCCACATATAAGACATCCGATGCTTGCGGGTCTTTGGTACCGGTGCTCGCCCATAAAAGTTTTTGCGGCTGGGCTCCGGCATGGGCCAAGCGAAGCCATCGATCACTCTGCAGGACCTCCAGATAAGCGTTGTAGCAGGAGTGTGCAACCGCTATACCGACCTTGTTTTGCAAATGTGGCGGCACGCGGTTCTTTACCGCCTGGTCCCATCGACTAATGAAGATCGAAGCGACGGATCCAACGCGCAGATCCTTGCCCTGTTCCAGGCGACTTTCCAGCCCGGCCATATAAGCCGAAGCGGCTGCGCGGTACTGATCAGGAGAGAAAAGTAAGGTCACATTTACGGGAACGCCCGAGGCGATGGTTTGGGCAATGGCCGGCATGCCCGCAGGAGTTCCCGGAATCTTGATCAACAAGTTGAAAAGCCCTGCCTGAGCATGGAGCTTGAGGGCCTGTTCTATGGTCGTGGCCGTGTCATTGGCTAACAACGGCGACACTTCCAACGATACCCAGCCATCTGTACCGTGGGTACTGGCATGAATAGGTTGGAACAGCCGGGAGGCGCGAGTCAAATCCTGGAGAGCCAACGTAAAGAAAAGTTCTTCATTACTCAGCGATTGATGTGCCATCTCCTGCACCATGTCGTCGTACACATCGCTCGCGTGCAAGGCCTGATCAAAGATGGTGGGATTGGAAGTGAGACCGACGATTCCGAATTCCTGAATATAGCGCACCAGTGTAGCCGAATCCAGCATGGAACGACTGATATTGTCAATCCAGAGACTTTGTCCACTGGCTTGTAGCTGGGTGATCGATATGGATGTCATCAAGTATTCTCCAGAATGGTTACGTTTGGTTACGCCAGTAGTGGTCTTCTTTGTCCATGATCCGGGTGGCCTCGTCTGGTCCCCAGGAGCCAGCGGGGTAGGTGAGGATGTAGTCGGTCTCCCGTCCCCAGGACTTGATGATGGGGTCGACGACGCGCCAGGCCCATTCGACCTCGTCAAAGCGGATGAACAGGGCTTTATCGCCTTGCATCACATCCAGCAGCAGGGCCTCATAGGCATCCAGCTCCTGCTCACCATCTTTGCGGTAAGATGCGTTGAGTTGTACGGGGCGGACGCGCATTTCCAGACCAGGTTCCTTGATCTGGATTTCGATTTTAAGGCTTTCGGGCTCGAGGGAAAGTAGTATCCAGTTGGGTTCAATGCGCTCAATGCTGGTTTCGCGAAAAAGTTGCTGTGGCGTATGGCGAAAGCGGATCGCGACGCTGGAGGATTTGGCGGTGAGGCGCTTGCCAGTACGCAGGTAAAATGGCACGCCGCGCCAGCGCCAGTTATCGATGTAAAACTTGGCGGCGACAAAGGTTTCCGTTACCGAGTTGGGTTCAACCCCCGCTTC